>NZ_LKEK01000041.1:0-118810 GCF_001466905.1 Pseudomonas sp. ICMP 3272 | reverse complement strand
GTGCGCGGGCAGGCCATGGGCTGGGATGTGCGTAATCAGTTGCAGCACATCACCACTGTGCAACGCAGGGACGGGCCGAATGATGACGAGCGCTATGTCTATGACGGCCAGGGTCAACGCTGCCGAAAAATCAGCACTGCGCAGGCATCAGGTCGCACGCTGACTAACGAAGTGCGTTACCTGCCGGGACTGGAAATTCGCACCACAGCCGATGGCGAAATCCTTCATGTCGTTACGGTTCAGGCCGGTCGCAACAGCGTGCGGGTGTTGCACTGGGAAGCCGGTAAACCGGACGGCATCGCAAATAATCAGGTTCGTTACAGCCTGGGTGATCACTTGGGATCGAGCACGCTGGAACTGGATCATCAAGGCGGTCTTATCAGTCAGGAAAGCTACTACCCGTTTGGCGGCACGGCCTGGTGGGCGGCGCGCAGTGCAGTGGAAGCGAAGTACAAGACGGTGCGTTATTCGGGCAAGGAGCACGACGCGAGTGGGCTTTATTACTATGGGTTCAGGTATTACGCGCCGTGGTTGCAACGCTGGATCAATCCGGACCCGGCGGGGGATGTGGATGGGTTGAATTTTTATGCAATGGTTCGGAATAATCCGACAGCTTACACAGATCCTTATGGACTGACCGGGGAATATCGTGGGCGGAGAGACAGTGTAGAGCGTGATGTATTATTTGACACCGGCATCCTCGCGCGAGGTAGAAGCGAAATATCGAAGCTTCCAAAAACTGAACCTGATCATTTGAACCGCGCGTTCAAACTCGCTTACTCTGCATGGAGTGAAAGTTCAAAAACCCTCGCAGCACCGGCGATAGCGCAACTGCCTGAGCTATTGATGAGTTACGTGTTGGGGGACGGCGCCAAGGAGAGGCGTGGCGAACTGGCTGAAACATACAGTACAACGGCTTGCATGCTGAAAGACTACAATGAAGGTGGGGGGCATTACAATCAGATAGCCATAATGAAAAACTATTCGGGGACGGATGCATTTATTGATCTTGAGGATCAGCATAAACGCATTTTCATGGTCGAGGATCTTTTAAACGTCCACGTTGCGGGTACATCAATCACGCTTGGGCATGAAGTTTCTCACACAGTTCTCAATAACAAAATTCTTGATTTCGGGTATCTGGCAGCGGGTCTCCGGGACGAAAAAGCGGCAGCGATCAGTGAGGACAGCTACATACAGCACCTTGAAGGCGGGCTTAATTCAGCGATGGAGTATTCTTACGGGCGTAAGAACGCCCACATGTTCAGAAGTGTCGAGCGGATGATAGGAAAGAATGTATTGAGTACCGAGAGGGCCCTGAGACTCTTCGAGGTCAAGAGCATGCAGGACATGAAAATCGAGCGTTTGAGCGACCCCGCAGTGCGGACCAACTTGTTGATGAACAATGCAGACAGCTTGGCGATGTTAAGTATTATGCTTGCGGAATCGACGGTAAAAAGCAGTCTCAGACGCTGGGGAAAGTTGTTCTGATATGAGGTGACTGGCTACCCGTGCTATGGGAGGCTGGCATGGGGGCGGCTAAAGGCTTTCTTGCTGTACTACGACCGCCAGACTATCGCTGATTTTTTTCTGCCGGAAACAAGGTGTTTACCAAACCTTCATGGATGAAGATGATGAGTGCGAGCATGAATAACCTTGCCTCAGCCTGTAATGTATTTCCGCTGATACGTGATATGCGTGCAGATACATGGGAAGCGCTCAACGAAAACATGAGTGGCCAGGAAATTACCGTGCCAATCTCTGGGTCCTCCAACTATATCGAGTGGCAGTCGCATGCGCCCGTAAAATGGCGAGATATGAAGTTTTTGAAGTTCGAGAAGTTCTCTGAACTGGACACAGCAAGGTCGGATCCTTCAACTGTAGCTTTTTTCAAAAAAAATGCCATTCCAGTGCGTCTTTATTCGATTTAGTTGTGGGTGATCGCGTGGGGTAAGGCGCTGCACTCCGAAGCTAATGCAGCAAGCCCGACCTGTTTTCCGGGCTTGCTGCCATCGTTACTTACTGCACTTCCACCGCCAGACTGTCGCTGATCTTCTTCTGCCAGATCTGCGGGCCGGTGATGTGTACGGATTCACCCGTGCTGTCCACCGCAACGGTCACCGGCATGTCTTTGACCTCGAACTCGTAGATCGCTTCCATGCCCAGTTCGGCGAAGGCCACGACTCGGGATTTCTTGATCGCCTGAGCCACCAAGTACGCAGCGCCGCCGACGGCCATCAGGTACACGGCTTTGTGGTCGCGGATTGCGTCGATGGCGGTCGGGCCGCGTTCGGATTTGCCGATCATGCCCAGCAGGCCGGTCTGGTCGAGGATCTGGCGGGTGAACTTATCCATCCGCGTGGCCGTGGTCGGGCCTGCCGGGCCAACGACTTCTTCGCGTACCGGATCAACCGGGCCGACGTAGTAGATGAAACGACCCTTGAGGTCGACCGGCAGGGTTTCGCCCTTGTTGAGCATTTCGACCATGCGCTTGTGCGCGGCGTCGCGGCCGGTAAGCATCTTGCCGTTGAGCAGCACGGTTTCGCCCGGCTTCCAGCTTTGCACTTCTTCCGGGGTCAGGGTGTCGAGGTTGACTCGGCGGGCCGATGGGCCAGCTTCCCAGACGATTTCCGGGTAGGCGTCCAGCGACGGCGCTTCCAGCGAGGCAGGGCCGCTGCCGTCGAGTACGAAGTGCGCGTGGCGGGTGGCCGCGCAGTTAGGGATCATGCACACCGGCAGCGACGCAGCATGGGTCGGGTAATCCATGATCTTGACGTCGAGCACGGTGGTCAGACCGCCCAGGCCCTGAGCGCCTATGCCCAGCTGGTTGACCTTTTCGAACAGTTCCAGACGCATCTCTTCGATGCGGTTCTGCGGGCCACGGGCCTTCAGCTCATGAATGTCGATGGACTCCATCAACACTTCCTTGGCCATGACCGCTGCCTTTTCCGCGGTGCCGCCGATGCCGATGCCGAGCATGCCCGGTGGGCACCAGCCTGCGCCCATGGTCGGAACGGTTTTCAGGACCCAGTCGACGATCGAATCGGACGGGTTGAGCATCGCCATCTTCGATTTGTTTTCCGAACCGCCGCCTTTCGCCGCGACGTCCACTTCCACGGTATTACCCGGAACGATGGAGTAGTGGATAACGGCCGGGGTATTGTCCTTGGTGTTCTTGCGAGCGCCTGCCGGGTCGGCGAGGATCGATGCACGCAGCACGTTTTCAGGCAGGTTGTAAGCGCGACGCACGCCTTCGTTGATCATGTCGTCCAGGCCCATGGTGGCGCCATCCCAGCGAACATCCATACCCACGCGTACGAAAACGGTGACGATGCCGGTGTCCTGGCAGATCGGGCGATGACCGGTCGCGCACATGCGCGAGTTGATCAGGATCTGGGCGATGGAGTCGCGAGCGGCAGGCGACTCCTCACGCAGATACGCCTCGTGCATGGCCTGGATGAAATCCACGGGGTGGTAGTAGGAAATGAACTGCAGTGCGTCTGCAACGCTCTGAATCAGGTCGTCTTGCTTGATCACGGTCATGCGGCGCGCTCCTCTGTAAGGACGGGAACATTCAATTACGCTATCGGCGGCAGTCTGGAACTGCGGCTTGAACCAGAGCTGTCAGGTTAGCCGTAGCGGGCGCAAAAAGGCGCGGCAGTATAACCCGCCCGACAGGCCAGTCTGTACAATCGCCGTTATTTTCTGCACAGGCCGCCTGAATGCCTCAATTGCATGTTGGTGAGCGTAGCTGGTCGGTGCCGTCGGCCAGCAATCTGCTCGACGCCCTGAACCATGCCGGTGTGCCGGTCCCCTATAGCTGTCGTGCCGGCAGTTGCCATGCGTGCCTGGTGCGCTGTGTCAAAGGCGAGCCTGATGACGCGTTGCCCGACGCGTTGCCCGCTGAAAAGCGCCAGCAGGGTTGGCGCCTCGCCTGCCAGTGCCGAGTGGTCGGTGACCTGGCTGTCGAGGTGTTTGACCCGCAGCGTGACGGCCTGCCTGCGACAGTAGTGGGCTGCGACTGGCTCTGCCCGACCGTGCTGCGTTTGCGTCTGGAACCCGCGCGACCTCTGCGCTATAGCGCCGGGCAACACCAGGTGTTGTGGACTGACAGCGGTGTTGCCAGGCCTTATTCGCTGGCGAGCCTTCCGGGCGAGGACCCGTTTCTGGAATTTCATATCGACTGCCACCAGCCCGGTGCCTTCCGCAACGTCGCCCGACAGCTGCGGGTCGGTGACACGTTGAGGCTCGGCGAACTGCGCGGCGGGGCCCTGCGCTATGACCCCGACTGGCAGGAAAAACCTTTGCTCTTGCTGGCTGCCGGTACCGGGCTCGGCCCGCTATGGGGCGTATTGCGTGAGGCGTTGCGTCAGGAGCATCAGGGCACCATCCGCCTGATTCATCTGGCCCATGACAGCCAGCAGCACTATCTGGCCAATGAGCTGCAAGCCCTGGCTGAGCGTTATCCACAGTTGCTTGTTCAACTGATTTCCGTGCAGGCGCTGGAGACGACCCTGGCCGAGCTGCGCCTGTTGTCGCGGCATGCGATGGCGTTGTTGTGTGGCAGTGCCGAGAGCGTGGAGATATTTGCCAAGCGGCTGTATCTGGCAGGTCTGCCGCGTAATCAATTGCTGGCGGATGTGTTTGTGGCGCGGGAATAAGGTGCATGTTAGTCACAGCTCTTGTTCGGCACGATTAATCACAAAGATTCGTCAGGCATACACAATGCAAAAAGGCCCCGACTCTTGCGAGACGGGGCCTTGGCTTGCAGCGTTCTGCTATCAGACCAATGGGTCGCCGACGTGCAGAATCTTCATGCCGTTGGTGCCACCGATAGTGTGGTAGCTGTCGCCCTTGGTGAGGATGACCCAGTCACCTTGCTCGACCAGACCACGCTTGAGCAGTTCGTCGACTGCGGCCTGGCTGACCTGACCCGGTGGCAGGGCTGCCGGGTCGAACGGCACGGTGTAGACGCCACGGAACATCGCTGCACGCGCTTGAGTACCACGGTGCGGAGAGAACGCGTAGATCGGCACCGAGGAGCGGATGCGCGACATGATCAGCGGGGTATAGCCGCTTTCGGTCAGTGCGATGATCGCCTTCACACCCGGGAAGTGGTTGGCGGTGTACATGGCCGCCAGCGCGATGCTTTCGTCACAACGGGTGAACGAGTGGCCGATACGGTGGCTGGAAGTCTTGCCGGTCGGGTGCTTTTCAGCGCCGATGCAGATACGCGCCATCGCCTGAACCGCTTCGATCGGGTAGGAGCCTGCAGCACTTTCCGCCGACAGCATGACGGCGTCGGTGTAGTCGAGCACGGCGTTGGCCACGTCGGACACTTCGGCACGCGTCGGCATCGGGCTTGAGATCATCGACTCCATCATCTGCGTGGCGACGATCACCGCCTTGTTGTGGCGACGTGCGTGCAGAATGATGCGTTTCTGTACGCCAACCAGCTCGGCATCACCGATTTCAACGCCCAGGTCGCCACGCGCAACCATGACAGCGTCACTGGCGCGAATCAGCTCATCGAGCACTTCGTCGTTGGCAACGGCTTCGGCGCGTTCGATCTTGGCGACCAGCCAGGCTGTACCGCCGGATTCGTCGCGCAACTGGCGAGCGTATTCCATGTCGGCGGCATCGCGCGGGAAGGAAACGGCCAGGTAGTCCAGGTCCATTTCGGCAGCGAGCTTGATGTCCTGCTTGTCTTTCTCGGTCAGTGCCGGAGCCGTCAGGCCACCGCCGCGACGGTTGATGCCCTTGTGATCGGACAGCGGACCGCCGATCAGCACGGTGCAATGCAGTTCGTCAGCCGTCTGGGTGTCGACGCGCATGACTACGCGACCGTCGTCGAGCAGCAGCTCGTCGCCTACGCCGCAATCCTTGACCAGATCCGGGTAGTCGATACCCACGATTTGCTGGTTGCCACTGGTCAGCGGATGAGCGGTGGAGAAGGTGAACTTGTCACCGACCTTCAGCTCGATTCGCTTGTCGGTGAACTTTGCGATACGGATTTTAGGACCCTGCAGGTCGCCCAGCAGAGCGACGAAGCGCCCGTGTCTGGCGGCGATTTCGCGGATCAGTTTGGCGCGTGCCTTGTGCTCATCCGGAGTACCGTGAGAGAAGTTCAGACGAGCAACGTCCAGACCCGAAAGGATCAGTTGTTCGATGACTTCCGGCGAGTTGCTGGCAGGGCCAAGTGTGGCGACGATTTTGGTGCGGCGAACGGTCATGCACAAACTCCTTAATTGAAGCGCAGCGAGAGGCTACTCCTGTCTGGGTCTTTAGTCATTGTTCCTTTGCACTACCGTGTTGCTGTCAGGGAGGGCAATCGGCTGACGGTCGGTGTGCGATTTACTTGAAGAAACAGGCTGTGACGCCGATACAGGGCAGAGAACAGGAGAGTCCCATGCGTATTGTAACGATTGTTGTATTACTGACTGCGCTCAGCGGTTGCACCCGCTGGGCGATGAATTCCAACCTCGATCACGCTTACCGTGCCTATCAGGAAGGTGATTGTGACCGGGTCATGCTGGATCTTTCCAAGGTGGAGCGTCAAAGCCGTTCGCGCCGCTATGTTCAGCCGGAAGTGTCGATGCTGCGTGGCCAGTGCCTGGAGCGGCAGAAACTGTATGTCGATGCTGCTCAGACCTATCAATTTCTGATGACTCAGTATCCAGAGAGCGAATATGCGTTCCGTGCACGGGCCAGGCTCGATACGCTTGCGCAAACCGGCCTCTACCCCAAGGCTCAGCCTGCCAGGCCGATCCCGGCACCTGTTCGAAACGCTCCTGTGTCAAAATAGTTACCCTCATTTGAATGGCAGGCGCCGTGTTCGGGTGGATTTTGAAAAATTCTGAGCTAGGCTGTGATCACATAGTGGACGAGCTGCAGAGCTCTAGGCCGAGGCGGTTATCGTGCAGTGCCTCGTTTTTGAAGTCCGCAGCCAGCGAACGGTGTTAAGTGATCGCAAC
Source organism: Pseudomonas sp. ICMP 3272 (assembly GCF_001466905.1). Classification (NCBI taxonomy): domain Bacteria; kingdom Pseudomonadati; phylum Pseudomonadota; class Gammaproteobacteria; order Pseudomonadales; family Pseudomonadaceae; genus Pseudomonas; species Pseudomonas sp. ICMP 3272. The sequence continues at coordinate 111,836 of NZ_LKEK01000041.1, read as the reverse complement.
AGTGGTCTTGGAAGGCAGCCTGCCATGTATAAAGAGCGGAAAATAGAACGGCACCAATTGCAGGATTACCTGCAGGTGTTCAATCGTCATACTGGCAAGCTGATGGGGTGTCTGGGGAATGTGTCCGGGGAAGGGCTGATGCTGATCAGCGAACTGCCCGTTCTGGTAGGGGCCAGGTTTGATCTGTGTCTGAAAATGCCGAATGGCACTGCCGGGCAATCAATAGATCTTAGCGCCAAGTGCCTCTGGAGCCACGAAGACGAGACGCCAGGCAGCTACGACTCCGGTTTCGAGTTGTCTCAGGTCTCGACAGAATATCTGGCGTTCGTCCAGCTCTTGCGGGAGTATTTCTGTTTCTACCCCTTTTATGAAGCCTCAGCCTGAGTCAGCTGGCTGACTCGCAAGGTTTCGCTTATAGCGTACCTGCCTTTTTCCAGCTCAGATAACGGCTGACCAGCTGCGGCCCCAGCTCCCTTGGTCGAGCATCCATTATTGCAATGCCTTGAGCACTCAAGCGGTCGTGCAGCGAAGCGCGAGCGTTGAGGAAATTCAGGGTCCCGCAATAATCCAGCGCTTGATCATAGGTGTGTACGGGGGCCTGACGCAGACTGTCGAGCACTTCCTCCCTGAGGCTGGCAATCAGCACCCGATGCTGCTTACCTAGCTGTCTTGCAGCAGCCACCAGCTCCTCATCGTCTTCATCGCGCAGGTTGGTGATCAGTACCACCAGTGAACGTCTTTTATGGCGCACCATCAATTGGCGAACGGCGGCGCTGTAGTCAGCGGGTCGCCGGGTGGTTTGCAGGTCATAGACCGAGTTGAGCAACAGGTTGAGCTGCCCCGGCCCTTTTACGGGGTCCAGATAGCGGTCCTGCTCACCCGCAAACGTTGCAAGGCCAACCGAGTCACCCTGGCGCAGTGCGACATAACTCAATAGCAGGCAGGCATTCAGCGCGTGATCGAAGTGAGACAAATCACCGTCCTGGCTGCGCATTCGACGTCCGCAATCGAGCATGAAAACGATCTGTTGATCCCGCTCGTCCTGATACTCGCGAGCAATGGGGGAGCGCTGGCGGGCGGTAGCTTTCCAGTCTATCTGGCGCAAGCTGTCGCCTTCACGAAACTCGCGCAACTGATTGAATTCCATTCCTGCCCCGCGACGTTGCAACTGGCGCACCCCCAGTTGGCTCAGCCAGTTGTCCACCGCCAGCAGTTGCCCACCGTAAAGCCGGGCGAAGTCCGGGTAGACGCGGGTCGTGCTGTGTACCGGAAGATAGCGGCGTGCCGTCCACAAACCCAAAGGCCCCGGCAGGCTGATTTCGCACTGCTCAAAAGTAAAATGGCCACGGCTTGAGGGGCGCAGACGGTAACCGATGCTGCCTTTGCCGCGCGCAGGCAGGATGATGGACTGCGGCAGGTTTTCATGTTCCAGGCCATGCGGCACATGATCGAACACCTGCAAGGTGACTGGCTTGACACCGTTGTGTTGCAGGTCGAGCCGCGCCTCGTTCCAGCGGTCCAGCGCCAGGCTGCCCGCAAGCTCGCGCTGCACGCGTGGCGAGGGACGCCTGAACAGCCAGAATGCATCAAGCAGGCTGATACCCGCGAAAGCCAGCAACGCTGCCCGATAAAGCTCGTCGATTTTTGCCGGATACTCGATGCCCAGCGCATGGAGCGTTCCTGTCAGCAACGCAACGCACATGAACCCACCGAGCCAGCGCAGCATCGGAACCGACGGTTTCAGAACCTGATTCACAGGCGCGGTGCCGAGACCTGGTCAAGGATCTGCCGAAGCACCTGATCCACTGAAAGGCCCTCGATGTCCAGTTCCGGTGATAGCCTGACCCTATGTCGCAACACAGCCAGCGCGCAGCCCTTGATATCGTCCGGAGTAACGAACTCACCGCCGCGCAACAATGCTCTGGCCCGCCCGCCACGCACCAGTGCAATTGAAGCGCGCGGCCCTGCGCCCTGGCTAAGACCTGGCCAGGTGCGCGTACTGCGCGCCACGCGCACGGCGTAGTCCAGCACCTGCTCATCAATGGGCAGCTCGCTGGCAATGCGTTGCAGTGCCTGAACCTCCCGAGCCTGCATGATGACCCGCAGCGGCCGCACATCCAGCATGTCGGCACGGGTCGAGCGGGTGACCTGGCGCACCATGTTCAGCTCTTCCAGCGCTTCGGGATAGCCCATGCGCAGCTTGAGCATGAAACGATCCAGTTCGGCTTCCGGCAGTGGGTAAGTGCCTTCCTGTTCGATGGGGTTCTGGGTTGCCAGCACCATGAACGGCTGCGGGATGGACAGCGCCCGACCTTCGAGAGTTACTTGCCGCTCCTGCATGGCTTCGAGCAGCGCGGCCTGAGTCTTGGCCGGTGCCCTGTTTATTTCGTCGGCCAGCAGCAGGTTGGTGAACAGCGGCCCCTTGCGCAGCTTGAACTGCTCGGTCTGCATGTCGTACACAGCATGGCCGGTGACATCGCTGGGCATCAGGTCCGGCGTAAATTGAATGCGCGCGAACTCACAGCCTATGCAACTGGCAAGCGCCCTTACCAGCAATGTCTTGCCCAGCCCCGGTACGCCTTCCAGCAGCACATGCCCGCCGCCGATAAGGGCGGTCAGCACGTCCTCGATCACTGTGTTTTGGCCAATCACAGCCTTTTGCAGCTCGTTACGCAACGCCTGAGCCAGCTGGCTGGCGCGTTGTCGCTGCTGCAACTGATTGCTTGCAGCGTTTGCCGGGCTGGCCGGTTCGGTGGCGGGGTCGATAAATGGCTTGGTGCTGCCTGATGTTTCGGGCGTTTGCTCGCTCACGATTTCTGGAGCGTTACTAACTGTTATATTAGATTTATCGTCCATAAATCAATTACTTACCTGATTTGGCTTTTCGTAATTTTTGTGCGCAGCGACTGAGTGTTTCTTCTCTTGCCGAGCATTATTTCCATGGTAACCGCTCAGGGCATGCGGCGTATTGGTGCATGCGATTCAATTGCGCTGACATAGCTGCCGTCTGCACCACAGGTAGAAATCTGCGCAAGGATGCCTTTTCTGCCTGGAAGGCAGGTGCGTTTGCGTGCCAGTTACGAAAGACAGCAATCGGCGAGGGTCGGGCACTCACAGGCAGTGCCTCTCCGGCTTTATTCAGGAGCAGCGTCGCTCAAAATTGGCTCTTAGCAACTTGGTGCTCAAATCCTCCCAATGCTCGACAAAAGCAGTGCTTTCTTCGTCCCAAGTACATCACCTTAGACTGCTACGACACCTTGACCAACTTCAAGACGGCGGCCCTGACGCGCGAGCTGTTCGCCGATCGCATCGGCCCCGAGCGCATGGAGCAATTCATCAAGGATTTCGCTGCGTATCGTCTGGACCAGGTCATGGGCGACTGGCGGCCTTACGATGAAATTCTCAAAACCGCGCTGGCGCGAACATGCAAGCGATGGGGCATCGAATACTGCGATGAAGGCCAGACCTACTACGACGCGGTGCCGACCTGGGGGCCGCACCCGGATGTACCGGCGGGCCTGGCAAAAATCGCCGACAAGATTCCACTGGTAATTTTCTCTAACGCCATGGACGAACAAATCATGTCCAACGTCAACAAGCTCGGAGCGCCGTTCCACAAAGTGTTCACCGCCCAACAGGCTCAAGCCTATAAACCGCGCCTGGCAGCGTTTGAGTTCATGCTCGATAGCCTTGGCTGCGCGCCTGAGGATGTGCTGCACGTATCTTCAAGCTTCCGTTATGACTTGATGTCGGCCCATGACATGAAGATCAAGCACAAAGCCTTCGTCGCCCGCGGCCATGAACAGCCGGCGGATGTCGCCTTTGGCTACCACCAGATCCCCGACATTGGCGGATTGCCAGGATTGGTCGGTCTTTAAGCCCCGGCGCGGGTCACTTGATTGCCGATATCGTCAGCGGCGCACCCCCGATAGTCGATCCGCGACCTTATAACCCGGACCGATTCCGGAAATCAGCCTGGAGTAAAGTGGCGGACTTCTGATCGACTGCATTGCTCCATAGATCAGCTGGCGTCCCTGAGCACAGCTTGCATCTGCCCTCTAGCTGCAGTTACGACCTGATCTTGCTTATGAAAGAAGATCAGTCTTGACAAGTTTTTGTCATTGGGGAAATACTTTGCCGCGATTCATATATATGACTATATAACAAGGCGAATAGGTCAATGAATGCTCTGTCCAACGATGCCCGTTTGCCGCTGTATCAACGTCTTCATGACCAGTTGGCCCAGCAGATTGCAGCCAATCACTGGCACCCTGGCCCGTGACTACGCCGACACCCCGCTAGAGTGGCGTCGCTCCCATGCCCATTCCCATATTGGCCTCCTGACTGAACTACCTGACCGCAGTGACATGGCAGCAGGCTGCGAAGTGTTTGCCTTTCCTGAAACGGGTGTTGCACGTGAAGGCACCCATACGCTGTCTGGCTTTTCGCGTGCTTCGTCGAGCGTTATGTCTCGAACCGGTTTTTCAAATGCTGAGTGCAGCCTCAGCGCCAGCCCAACTGAGATATTTTCATGACTAGCATAGATATACAGCTTCTAATGACCGCGCTTGTAAGCGTCGTGGTGTTGGTGGCACTGATCGTGTCGCGCCTCAAGATGCACCCGCTTTTGGCCCTGATGGTAGTTTCTGTTGGTGTGGGTTTTGCCACCCAAATGCAGCCAGAAAGCATTGTCGCTCACTTGATCGCCGGTGCCGGAAAGACACTAGGGGCCGTTGGGATTGTAATCGCGCTTGGCGCAATGCTAGGCAAAATCCTGGCTGATGCTGGCGTCACGGAGCAGCTGGCCGAGGTCATCCTCAAGCGCACCCCGGATCGCCTGATACCTTGGGCAATGATGATGGTTGCGTTTGTAGTTGGCATACCCATGTTTTTCGAGGTGGGTTTGGTAATTATGCTGCCGCTGATATTCAGTGTGGCGCGAAAGCTGGAAAGCCAGGCTCGCTTCAAAGGCTCGGCGTATGTGTATGTGGGTGTTCCAGTGATTTCGGCGCTCGCCGCCATGCATGGCATGGTACCGCCGCACCCTGGCCCGTTGACGGCCATCGCCGCACTCAAAACCTCAGTGGGGCCCACAATGCTCTACGGTTTTTTCGCGGCTATTCCAGCAATGATTTTGGGCGGTCCACTTTACGGCGCGTTCATTTCGAAGCGCATGAGCACCAGGCCTGATCAGGCATTACTTGATCAGTTCACTCTGGCCGAAAAAACCGACAATCAACCCCGCCCCGGCGTTTTGCTCGGCGTACTGGCAGCCTTGCTACCGGCGATCCTGATGCTGATCAATGCCGTCGCCGAGATGGTGCTACCCAAGGGCAATGCGATGCTGCAAATGGCCAGTTTCGTGGGCAACCCGCTGATATCCATGCTCTTAGGCGTGCTTTTCGCCGGCGCAAGCCTGGTACTGGCGCGCGGTGGCGACGCCGAAAAGGTGCGCGATTCGCTGGGTAAAAGCCTCAAGCCTATTGCCTCCATCATCATGATCATCGCAGGAGGCGGGGCATTTCAGGAGATGCTAACCAGTGCCAAGGTAGGCGATGCTATCGTGCACCTGACCCAGCAGTCTGCCTTCCCTCCGTTAATCCTGGGTTGGCTGATTGCGATGTTACTCTCGGTCTCCACTGGCTCCGCAACTGTGGGCATCGTAGGGGCTGCAGGCTTGCTGGCACCACTTGCGGGCGCTGATCCCACCCTTAACTTGCCCTTGCTGGCATTATCAATCGGCTGCGGTTCGCTGTTTTTCAATTATGCGAACCATGCAGGCTTCTGGATGGTAAAGGAGTCCTTTGGCATGACAATGGGAGAAGCGACGAAGACTATCTCGGTGGTTCAATCCATTGTGGCGGTGGTCGGATTGGTTGTGGTGTTGATCTTGAATGCGATTATTACAGTAAGTTGAGTCGGGATTCATTCGCCGCGCCGAAGCCTGCCCAAATGAGGTATCCAACACTACGTACCCACGAGCTTCTAAAGGTTTGATTTCAATATCGCAGATATCCAACGATTCGCCAGTGCAGGATCACAGGGCATTCCTGAGCGTTTGCAGGTGGGCTACCTGACGGGTGAATTCGCTGTGTGAGACGCGTTGCGGCGGGCGAGGGCGCAGGGCGTCGCTGATGGCGCTGGTGGGCTGCCGCGTCAGGCGCGAAAGCACCTGCCATTGTTCTGCGACAGCCAGCCGCTCGAAGCCTGGATGAAGCTGGCGGGCGCGGCGCAGGATGTCTTGTTGCAGGCTCTTTATCAGCGTTTGTTGCCCGCTGCGTCTGCGCAGGAACTCGGCGCTGGCACGCAGGTGCTCGGTCAGTTGGCGACGTGCAAGGGGGGCGGGCCGTCGCATCGGGCCTTCGCGCAGGCCGATGTGCCAGAGGCCCAGGCCAATCAGCAACGCCAGCGTCAGCAGTGCCTGAGGGTAGTTGCGCAGCAGCAGGGTCAGCAGGTTGTCGTGTTCGGTTTGCAGCACCAGGGTCACTTCACTGCCCTGGGTCAGATACCAGAGCAGCCAGGCATTATCATAGTTGCCGATCGAGCGGATTTTCCACAGGTTGGCGTCAGTCACAATCGTGATCAATCCGTTACCACGGTTTATTTGCAGCAGGTGTGTGGCATCGGCGCTGTTGGCCCACGACTGTGCATGGTCTTGCGGGTCTTCCAGATGGAACGCAGGATCGAAGCTCATGTATGCCGGGGCACTTTCGTTTTCCAGATACAAGCGGGTCAGTTCCGGCCAAGGCTCTTTTTTGCGTTTTGGCGAGGGGGTTATCAACGGGATGGGCAGCGGCTGCTGAGCGTCGCTCAGCTGTTGTTCCTGCGCATTGATGTCCGTAGTGAGGTATTGATGAACTTGCAACCTGTCCAGCAACAGATCGCCGCTGCGACCTTTTTTCTCATTCCAGAGTTGCTCGGCCACTACCAGCAGGTGCCCGCCCGCTTCGGCCCAGTTCAGCAGCCGTTCGGTTTGCGCAGGTGTCATGTCTTCCCGGTCATTGAGCAACAGCAGCGTCTGGGTGCTCTGACTCGGGTCGGGAAGCCGGGCCAGTGTGTCAGTGGTGTTTACCGTGATGGAGAGGCTACGCAGGAAGTGTTCGGCCGCAAGCCAGGGATTGGCCTTTGCCTGTGGCGAGGGGCCCTGATCCACGGTTTTCTCGTAGCGCTCCAGGTCACGGCTGAGGTAAAGCCCTGCGCCTGTCAGCAGTAAAAGGGCCAGTAGCCCGATCAGTATTCCGGTGCGGCGGCTCATGCCTGCACCGCCGGATTGAACAGGCGACGCCAGCCATCGCAAAGCTGCTGCCGGGCATGCGCCGGTGGCAGTCGATGCCCGTAGGCGAGGTTTTGCCAGTGCATGGTCAGGTCATGACTGAATTCACTGAGCAGCGGCTGGTTCAGCGCAGCGATATGCGCCAGTACCTGAGCTTCGGTATCGGCACTTTTCAACGGCAGTCGATAGTCGCTCAGCAAGCGACTGAGCAGTGCGCGGTACAACAGGCTCAGGGCTTCACGAGGCTGGCTGCTCCAGAGCTGCTCGGCCCGGCCCGCGACATCGTCAGGCAGGCTTTCGGCATTCACTTGCAGGCCCAGGAACTGCTGTGGATCCGGGCGGGCGGTTTTTGTTCTGCCGGGCGCCCGGCTTGCAAAGGTCTTGAACCAGTCTCTGTAATACCAGAGCACCAGCCCGGTCAGGCCGATAACCACGCCCCACAGCAGCACCTCAATCAGGCTGGCCATGGCGCTCGCGGCCCTAAGAAGCCGATTGAGCCAGGTAATCAGCCAGCCCTGGTCGTGGGTGTCCCGAACCACTGACTGGCTTTTCTGTTGTTCAGGGAAGTGCCAGCCTGTCTCGGTTTTGGGGTTCTTGAAGGGCGGCTGTTGCAGGATGCTGTGTATTTCGCTACGTGCCGCTTCGCTGGTCAGTGTCTGGCGGGTCAGGCGCGGCGTGTCCGGTGCTGCGAGGGTGGGGGGCGGTTCTGCCGCGCTGCTATCAGGCAGCGGGCAGCTGTAGCTCTGTTGTTCGGCCCAGACCGTGGCCGGTGCCGTCGAAAGCACCAGTCCGACACCGATCAACACTACATAGGCGCTGCCGATTAGGCGCTGACGCAGGCGTCTGAAAACCAGCTCTATATCCCACGCCTCAAGAACCGTTCGGCGATTGAGGTACAGGGTGAAGCCGCACGCAACGTAGATGGGTTCCCAGAGTACCAGCGCCAGTGCATAGAAGAGGTTGGTCAGGTGGTCGATCCACAGCCACTGGTTTTCAACGTCGAGCAGACTCATCCAGTGCCAGTCGATCTGGATCTGCTGCGGAATAAACGCGTAAAGCAGGATCAGCAGACCTACCCACAATGAGTATTCCAGGTGTGCGCCGACGATGGTGAGCAGCCGTGCGGCACGCAGGTCTTTCTGGCTGAGCAGGCTGATACGCAGGTCGCGTTCCGTGCCTGCCAGATGCTCCAGTTGCTGCACCGGCAACTGAAAGCTGCGACTCAGGCAGAGTCTTCGCCACAACAGGCTTGGCAACAGCTGGCTTTTCAAGGTCGCGGGCCACGCCTTGAGAGCTTGCCCGAGCGTAGGCGTTGCCCCGAACAGTGACTGCGACAGGATGAGCAGCGGCAAGCGTTCGAACGCAGGCTTGAGCCACCAGAACAGCAGAATGGCGGCCGTGGGGTAGTCCCATAGCAGTGCGCTGAGCAGGCAGAAAACGGGCAGGGTGACGATTGCCCAACTGCTCATCAGCAGACCGCGGTGCCGACCCGCGAGCAGCACGCCCAGGTCGATGGCTTCCCAAGGGGATCGAGGGCGTATGGCGACGTTTGACTCAGTCAGGCGCATGAGGTGTACGTCCTGCCAGGGTCAGATACGCAGCGACCAGCAGCCATAGGGCGGCACCTGCAAGGTACTTGAGCAGCGCTCCGGGCCAGGTCATCGATGACCAGTAAGCCTCGATGAATGCCGCAATCAGCAGAAACAGGATGACCCCGCCGATCAGTTGCACACTGGTTCTGGCCGCAACACGCAGCGCGGTACTGCGCGTCAGCCTTCCAGGGGCCAGCAAAGCCCATCCCAGCTTCAGACCCGCCGCCCCGGCCAGGGCGATGGCGGTCAGCTCGAAAGCACCGTGACCGATGACGAATGTCCAGAATGTCTGCCCGAAGCCGATGTCGGTCAGATGACCGGCAATTGCGCCTGTCATCAATCCATTGAACAGCAGAAAAAACAGGCTGCCCAGCCCGAACAGCAAACCGCTGGCGTAGGTTTGAAAGGCAATGCCGATATTGTTCATGATGTAGTAGCCGAACATCATCCAGTCCGCGTCGGAGGCTCTTTCGACGGGTTGTCCGATCCGGCTGGCCGATGGGTCATACATGCTCTGCATGTCGGCCAGTTGCTCAGGGCTGACGATGCTGTAGATCAGTTGCGGAAAACCGTAGACCAACAGCCCCATACCGATCAGGCTGCCGAAGAACAACAGGCTGGCGACCAGGACGAAACGCCACTCGGCGCGCACCAGTCGTGGAAAACCTCCGAGAACAAAGCCCAGCAGACGAGCGCCCATCGCACTGCGGTGTCGGTAAAGCTGTTGGTGGCCGCGCATGGCCAGTTGATGCAAGGGGTCGACCAGGTGGCTGCTGTAGCCACGCTCCTGTGCCAGCGCCAGGTGGTGGCAGACGCGTCGATAATCACCGGGGAATGTTTCGCAGGCATTGGCATCGGCCTTGCCGTTTTCCAGCGCATCAAGGCGCTGACCAAAGCGTTGCCACTCATCTTTATGGCGGGTTTCAAACAGGCTCTGCTTCATTTAGGCCCCAGCAGGTTGCGGGCGATGCCGTTTACATGAGCGACCGCTTTATCAGCGGGGATGTGCAAGGGTTCTGCAAGAATTGCCGCCAGCTCCCGGGTGCGGGCAATGGACAGTTCACCTTGTCGTTCCGCCAGACTGAGTACTGCCCGCTGTTCATCAAGATGCAGGGCGAACGGCACAATTACCGGTTCTGCCTCTGGCAGGGTGGGGCGCGTTACCGGCTGGTCGCTATAGATAACCAGCGTCCCGGCTGCGAGATCACCCAGTCGTTTGAACAATGGATGGCTCAGGCAACTGATTGCACCCAGCCCGTAGCCCAGCGGGAGCATGTCGACGAAACGCAGCAGGTTGCGTATCAACGACGCGGACCAGTCTATCGGCGTGCCGTCATCGTGCACCACCCGCAGGCCTAGTATCCGCTTTCCGGGAGTACGCCCCTGACTCAGCACTTCAAACAGCACCATGTACCACCAGTTGATCAGAAAAAACACGATGGCGGCCAGGCCCATGCCGAGCTTGTCAAACCACTGCAAGAGTAAAAAGAACACGCCGATGAGGGTTGCGCGAATGGCGAAGTCGATACCGAACGCCAATGCGCGGGAAACCAGTCCGGCAGGGCGAAGAACCATATCGATGCCTTCCGGCGTCTCGATTTCAATGCGGGTGTCCAGTGGCGTGGGCAGCGCTGCATTCCTTGGCGAAGCGGGAGGAGATGACATTGTCGGGAGGACGCGCCTGAAAACGAAAACTGATGCTAGCTATCGCAGCGGAGCTAAGCAACCGACCATTCAAGACGCGGGCTGTAAGAAAACATTTCCCGGTACGCCGGATATTACCCGATTAGGCAATGACACCTGTCACGCCCTACACTTCGCGGGTCTTTTGTTCAGGATCAGCCCGTGACTTCCAGCATTTTCTGGTACGACTACGAAACCACCGGCATCAACCCGCGCAATGATCGTGCGCTGCAGATGGCCGGAATCCGCACCGATACCGAACTCAATGAAATCGCGTCGCCGGTCAATCTGCATTGCCAGCTAAGTGACGACATTCTGCCCCATCCCGCTGCCTGTGTGATCACCGGAATCACGCCGGCCACGCTGGCAGAAAAAGGCTTGTGCGAGGCGGATTTCATGACCCGCGTACATGCCGAACTATCTGCGCCAGGGACATGTGGTGCGGGTTACAACACCTTGCGTTTTGACGATGAAGTCACGCGTTACAGTTTTTATCGCAACTTCTTCGACCCTTATGCACGCGAGTGGCAGGGCGGTAACAGCCGCTGGGATCTGATTGATGTCGTGCGCGCGGCCTATGCATTACGCCCCGACGGCATTGTCTGGCCCGAACAGGACGGTCGCGTCACACTCAAGCTGGAACGACTGACTGCTGCAAACGGCATTGATCATGGACAGGCGCATGATGCGTTATCCGACGTGCGTGCAACTATTGCCTTGGCGCGCCTGATTCGTGAAAAACAGCCGAAGCTTTATGACTACCTGTTCGCATTACGCAGTAAACAGAAAGTCCAGGAGCAGGTTCGTCTGATGCAGCCACTGGTGCATATATCGGGACGTTTTTCTGCGGCACGCAATTACCTTGGCGTGGTGCTTCCGCTGGCATGGCACCCGCATAACCGCAACGCGCTGATCGTCTGTGACCTGCACCTTGACCCTTCACCGTTGTTGCAAGACGACGCTGAAATACTCAAGCAGCGTTTATATACCCGGCATGAAGCGCTGGGGGAAGGCGAATTGCCGGTGCCGCTCAAATTACTGCATATAAACCGTTGCCCGGTGATAGCCCCCCTGGGGGTGCTACGTAGCGAAGATCAGCAGCGGCTGCAACTGGACATGGCGGGCTACCAGGCACGCGCAACGCAGTTGAGTGAAAGCCGGGAAGTTTGGCAGGATAAACTGAGCGTCCTTTATGGCAAGGAAGATTTTGCTGCAAGTGAGGATCCAGAACAGCAGTTATATGACGGTTTTATTGGTGACCGTGATCGTCGACTGTGCGAGCAAGTTCGGCAAGCCGAGCCCGAACAACTGGCACGTGACGCGTGGCCGTTTGATGACGCCCGCTTGCCTGAATTGTTATTCAGGTACCGCGCTCGTAACTTTCCTGACACCTTGAGCAGTGAAGAGCAACAGCGGTGGGAGGACTTCTGTCAGCAGCGGCTGAGCGACCCGGAACGGGGGGCGCCCAATACCCTGAAGGACTTTGCGACTGCGCTGGCTGAATGCTCTCTTAGTGCCGCGCCAGAGCAGTTGGAGGTATTGCGCCAATGGCAGGATTACGCGCAGGCGCTGAGTAAACGTCTGGGTGTATAAATAACGGACAATAAAAAACGCCAGCAGGCTGGCGTTTTTGCAATCGCAATGAAGCGCGACCGTTTGAAGCTTAGCCCAGCAGAGTGGCCCAGCTTTCGACGTCGTCACTGCCCCACTTGGCTTTCCACTCTTTCAATGTCTTGTGGTTGCCACCTTTGGTTTCGATGACTTCACCGTTGTGCGGGTTCTTGTATTGCTTGACCTTGCGGGCGCGTTTGGTACCGGCAGGTTTAACAGCGCCGCCACGGGGGGCTTTGTTTACCTTGGCATCCGGATCCAGCAGGGCAATGATGTCACGCAGCGACTTTTGATATTCGCCCATCAGCGTACGCAGCTTGCCTTCGAATTCTAGCTCGGTTTGCAGTTTGTCGTCTTGCGACAGGTTCTTCAAACGGGCTTGCAGTTCTTTGATGGCTTCTTCTGTGGCGCGGTATTCGTTGATCAGGGACATGAGGAGACCTTATGTTGTGTAGGTTGCAGGGATACAGTGGGGCAATAATAGTCACTGTAAATGAGCAAGTAAACATTAAATAAAAGTTTTATTTGAATTATTTAGCAATATACACGCGTCCTACAGACGTCTGAACTAGGCAAGCGCCGAGCCCCCTTCAAAAGATCCTCGCTATAAAGCCCTTCTTTATATAGGTCTTGTTAGGCGTCGCGGGTGGTAAAAGTCGATACTGGCACGGTGCAATCTTTTGCCTGGGCGGTGTCCTTTTCGGCCTGCACATTCAGGCAGCAAAGATACTGCAGTTTTGCTGCGCAGCCGCTAGAATAGCGGCTTTGCGAAGTTCTGGAGTTTCCCCCAATGCGCACTTTTCGTCTGGTGATTGCTTGCCCGGACCGTGTAGGCATCGTTGCCAAAGTCAGTAACTTTCTGGCGTCCCATAACGGCTGGATCACCGAAGCGAGTCATCATTCGGACAATCTCAGCGGCTGGTTTTTCATGCGTCACGAGATACGTGCCGACACCCTGCCTTTTGACCTGGACGGGTTCCGTGAAGCGTTCACGCCGATCGCGGAAGAGTTTTCGATGGACTGGCGCATCACCGACTCGGCGCAGAAGAAGCGCGTCGTGCTCATGGCAAGCCGCGAGTCGCACTGTCTGGCCGATCTGCTGCACCGTTGGCACAGCGACGAACTCGACTGTGACATAGCCTGTGTGATTTCAAACCATCAGGACCTGCGCAGCATGGTCGAGTGGCATGACATTCCTTATTACCATGTCCCGGTGGACCCGAAAGACAAGGAGCCTGCATTTGCCGAAGTCTCGCGTCTGGTCGGGCATCATCAGGCGGACGTTGTGGTCCTTGCGCGTTACATGCAAATTCTGCCGCCACAACTGTGCCGTGAATATGCCCATCAGGTGATCAACATTCACCACAGCTTCCTGCCATCCTTCGTCGGTGCCAAGCCTTATCATCAGGCGTCGTTGCGTGGCGTCAAGCTGATTGGCGCGACCTGTCACTATGTGACCGAAGAGCTCGATGCCGGCCCGATCATCGAGCAGGATGTGGTGCGCGTCAGCCATCGCGACAGCATCGAAAACATGGTGCGCTTCGGTCGCGACGTGGAAAAGATGGTATTGGCCCGCGGCCTGCGCGCTCATCTGGAAGACCGTGTTCTGGTACACGACAACAAGACAGTCGTCTTCGACTGATCTATCTTTTCGGGAGTGCGCCTGTCGCGCTCCCGACCTGGCTCGTCGGCAATGGTGCAATGCTCAGGGTGACAGCCAATGACCGATCCTTTCGAAAAAGCCACATCCACCGCTCCCGCCACGCTTGGCGAGGGCTGTCTCAGCCGCTATGACCCCGCCGCCCTGACTCCGGAAAACGGTGCCGATTTCGACGGTGCAGCAGCGCTATGGCGTGAGTTGCAGCAATCGGAAATGCCCGCTGAAAGGCTTGTCGAGAAAGGTGCGGAGGGAGAGGGGTGAATCAAGCCCTTCAGGCAGTGCAAGGCTGCACCACCTGAAGGGCTCTGAGTCAGGACAGTGCCTTGGAGGCCAGCCAGAACAGCGCTGCGGACAAGGCGACCGTTGCAGGCAGGGTCAGCACCCAGGCCAGCAGGATGGTGCGAACCGTTCCGCCTTGCAGGCCGCTCTTGTTGGCGACCATGGTCCCGGCAACGCCTGATGACAGGATGTGGGTGGTGGAAACCGGCAGACTGAACACGTTAGCCAGGCCGATTGCGCAGGCGGTGGTGATTTGCGCCGACATGCCCTGTGCGTAAGTCATGCCCTGTTTGCCGATCTTCTCGCCGATCGTCAGTACCACGCGTTTCCAGCCAACCATGGTACCGATGCCCAGTGCCAGTGCGACCGCCAGAATTACCCAGAACGGTGCGTATTCTGTGGTGGTGGTCAGGTCTTTGCGAAGTTTCTCCAGATCGGACTTTTCACGCGCTGACAGGTCTGGAAGTTTGCCGACCTTGCGGGCCGTGTCGTCCAGGCACAAGAGATAGCGGCGCACTTCGATACGGCTTTCAGGGGCCAGCGAGTGGTAGTCGGACACGCCTTTGAGGCGGTCGAGCAACGCGTCGATGGTGGGTTCGGTCTGCTTCGGATTACAGGCAGAGCTGGACGGCAAGTCGCCTTTTTCAGCTTTGCCCATGGCCAGATATTCGCCCAGCGTGCTGCTGTTGCGTTGATAAAACTGGCTCAGATGCTGGGTCGCATCGCGGGTACGTTCGATCTGGTAGGTCGTGCTGGTCAGGTCCAGTACAAACTGGCTGGGCACGATGCCGATCAACACCAGCATGATCAGGCCGATGCCTTTCTGGCCGTCGTTCGAACCATGTACGAAGCTGACCGCCATTGCGGAAATGACCAGCACCAGACGGTTCCAGAATGGCGGGTGCTTTTTGTCGTCCAGCTTGCGACGCTGGTCCGGGGTTTTATGCATCTTCGACTGCGGGCGCCACCATTTCAGCGCAACCAGCACCAGGCCTGCAACGATGAAGCCGGCCAGCGGCGAGAACACCAGCGAAGCACCAATGTCGATCGCTTTCTGCCAGTTGACGCCGTCGGCCAACGGGATGCCGTTGATCAGTGCATTGGCCAGACCGACACCGAGTATCGAACCGATCAGGGTGTGCGAACTGGAGGCCGGGATACCGAAGTACCAGGTACCGAGGTTCCAGGTAATGGCCGCCGCCAGCAGCGAGAACACCATGGCCAGGCCATGTCCGGTGTTGACGTTGATGAGCAGTTCGACCGGCAGCAGATGGACGATGGCGTAGGCAACGCCCACACCGCCCAGCAGCACGCCGAGGAAGTTGAATACACCAGAGAAGAACACGGCCAGATGAGGCGGCATGGCTTTGGTATAAATGACTGTCGCCACCGCGTTGGCGGTGTCATGAAAGCCGTTGATGAACTCGAAGGTGAGGACAAAAGCCAGGGCGAGCAAAAGGCTCACAAGCACCCAGGCATCGAGCCCGCTGAATAAATCGATCATGTAGGTTTTCTGACCGGGTCTGAAGGGGGCGCGATTATGACAGAAAAAATACCGAACGACTTGTCGTCACTGCGAGGTGTCGCCTCAAACCAAAAAAAAGACGCATGAGCGCCGCCCCGTTGAATGCTCAATGAGGCTGTAAGGCGGTTAGTTCCGGGGGCTGGAAGGCAGAGATGAGCAGTCGGGGATCATGAGACCCGCGATGTCACTGCTCTTCTTTCAGGCCTTCTTCCATTTTTTGCAATTCTTGCTTGAACGCCTGGTCCAGCAGGCTGGCTCTTTTGCGCCAAGGCTTGCGTTCCGGTTCCGGTTGCGCGGCGTAGGTGGTGATTTCACCGCCGTAGACATCCTTGTAACGTTGTTCCTGGCGCTCAAGTTCCGCGCGCAGTTCATCTTTAGTCACTGTAATACCTGATCGAGTCGATTGAGTTCTGGTGATGACGCAAAACAATGCAAGTATGTTCACGCCATTCGGACTGTATACCAGATACAGTCAGAGACCTGCTCGGGCCATTGCCCGAAGAGGTTGCGGAACATCCTGTTATTGCCTGCGGCTACGTACACCAGAGAAACAGCTGTCGTAGCGACATGTGTGTGATTTCGAGCGCAAGGCTTGCGCTGGCAGGCTTCCCTTTGATCGCGCGGCGATGGTGCACCGTGACAGCGCTTCGATGGGATAATCGAGGCAGAAATCGGGTGAACGGATCAATCGTTTGCGAGGGTGTTGCCGGCCCACTGATGGATACTATCTCCAAGAAGTTCTGTTACGTCAACAACAGAGGTTGAATAAGTTCACAGGTCTGGTTTTTTTGTACGATTGTTCCGAAGTTTTAGTGAGCCATTTATATGACGGAACTTTTATAAAACAAATTTTACACACCTGGTGACAAAACCCTGACGATGAAATTCAGAGAGTTTTATATGCACGATGTCTGGAGTTGTGATGCGGGGTTCAGCAGGCGGGGCGTGTTCATGCGCAGCAGGCGCTGCCGCAATGAAAACGGCCTTGCTTGGTAAGCAAGGCCGCTGCCTTGGACTTCTCAGTGGGTACCTGACCAGTAATTTCCAAGAAGTCACTTCGTGGCAGAGGTAAAGGTATAAGTATATTTACGGCGGGTCAATTGCGATTATCGGCCACCTGTTCGATAATCGCACAAGCAGAGGCTGTCTTCACTGCTTCCAATAGACCTGAAACCTGCGCTCCACAGGGCCTGAAAGGGAGTTACAGAGGGTGTGTCAATGAACGATGAACTGCGTAAATCTTTTGCCTCATTGGCACCGCCCATCGTGGCGTCACCCGCAAAGCGCATTCAGGCGCTGACCGGTGACCCGGATTTCATGACTTCGCTGGCGCGCGGGCTTGCCGTTATTCATGCATTTCAGGAGCGCAAGCGGCACCTGACCATTGCCCAGATCAGCCACCGGACGGAAATTCCCCGGGCTGCAGTGCGTCGCTGTCTGCATACGTTGATCAAGCTGGGTTACGCGACCACCGATGGTCGTACGTACTCGCTGCTGCCCAAAGTGCTGACCCTGGGCCACGCCTATCTGTCATCTACGCCTCTGGCGACTTCTTCGCAGCCTTATCTGGACCGTATGAGCGATCAGTTGCACGAGGCTTGCAACATGGCCACGCTAGAAGGGGACGACATCCTTTATATAGCGCGCTCGGCGACCACGCAGCGATTGATCTCGGTCGACCTGTCGGTGGGCGGTCGCCTTCCGGCATATTGCACGTCCATGGGCCGAATTCTGCTGGCCGCGCTGGATGATGTGTCGTTGCATGAATACCTTGATCATGTCGATCTGCAGCCCAAGACCAGTCGTACCATTCGCACGCCGGAAGCGCTGCTGGAATGTCTGCAACTGGTCCGTCAACAAGGCTGGTGTATTGTCGATCAGGAACTGGAGCAGGGGCTGCGCTCTATTGCCGTGCCGGTCTATGATGCGTCGGGCCAGGTGCTGGCGGCGCTGAATGTCAGTACCAGCGCCGGCCGTGTGGCACGTAGCGAGCTGGAACAGCGCTTTTTGCCGATCATGCTCGATGCCAGTCGCGACCTGAGTACGCAGCTGTTTACCTGACCTTGTTTGCCTGGGTATGGTTAAACGGGCCTGGTTATCCAAGCTCGTGAGCGATTGTTAGTCAGCTGAATTTGTTCGGTTACCGAACGGTTAGTCGATTATCGGATTGTTTGCCTGTCTGCTCAGGCATAACCTCATTTTCATTCCGGCGCAGGTCTTCGCGCTGTTTATTGAACGTGATGTTGGGTTCGGAGCACCTCATGGCAGACATTCTTTCTCTACGCGATGCTGTGAAGCAACTGGTCAACGATGGCGACATCGTTGCGCTGGAAGGCTTCACGCATCTGATCCCCACCGCCGCTGGTCATGAAATTATCCGTCAGGGTAAAAAAGACCTGACCCTCGTGCGCATGACGCCTGACCTGATCTACGACCAGTTGATCGGTGCCGGTTGTGCGAAGCGTCTGATTTTTTCGTGGGGCGGCAACCCCGGTGTCGGTTCTCTGCACCGCCTGCGTGATGCCGTTGAAAAGCAATGGCCGCGCGCGATGGAAATTGAAGAGCACAGCCATGCCGACCTCGCCAACGCCTACGTGGCTGGTGCGTCGGGCCTGCCGTTCGCGGTGCTGCGCGCCTACGCCGGGTCCGACCTGCCCAAGGTCAACCCGCTGATCAAGACGGTGACCTGCCCGTTTACCGGTGAGGTGCTGGCGGCGGTGCCATCGGTACGCCCGGACGTGACCGTTATCCATGCACAGAAAGCCGACCGCAAAGGCAACGTGCTGCTCTGGGGGATTCTCGGCGCGCAGAAAGAGGCCGCGCTGGCTGCGAAGCGTTGCATTGTGACGGTGGAAGAAATTGTCGATGACCTGAAAGCGCCGATGAATTCTTGCGTACTGCCGACCTGGGCATTGAGCGCCGTGTGTCTGGTGCCCGGTGGTGCTCACCCGTCTTATGCGCATGGCTATTACGAGCGTGACAACCCGTTCTACCAGGCCTGGGACCCGATTGCCCGGGACCGTGACACCTTCACCGCGTGGATCGATGAATACATCCACGGCACCGCAGATTTCAGTGAATTCCAGAGCAAGCTGGCTCGCGCTTCGGAGGCCAAATAATGACCTACTCCACCAGTGAAATGATGACCGTTGCCGCAGCCCGTCGTCTGCGTAATGGCTCGGTATGCTTCGTTGGCATCGGTCTGCCCTCCAAGGCTGCGAACCTGGCGCGTCTGACATCAGCGCCCGACGTGGTGTTGATCTACGAGTCCGGCCCGATTGGTGCCAAACCTACCGTGTTACCGCTGTCGATTGGCGATGGCGAGTTGGCGGAAACCGCCGACACGGTGGTGTCCACCAGCGAAATCTTTCGTTACTGGCTGCAGGGCGGGCGCGTCGACGTTGGCTTTCTCGGCGCAGCGCAGGTGGACCGCTTCGGCAACATCAACACCACCGTTGTCGGTGATTATCATCATCCCAAGGTGCGCCTGCCGGGTGCCGGTGGCGCGCCGGAAATCGCCGGTTCGGCCAAGTCAGTGCTGATCATTCTCAAGCAGTCGGCGCGTTCGTTCGTCAACAAGCTGGACTTTATCACCTCGGTCGGCCACGGAGAGGGCGGCGATTCGCGCAAGCGCCTGGGGCTGCCCGGTGCAGGCCCGGTGGGGATCATTACCGACCTGTGCATCATGGAGCCGGAAGCTGACACCAACGAGTTCGTTGTGACCACGCTGCACCCTGGCGTGACTCGCGAGCAGGTGATCGCTGCCACGGGCTGGGAGATCCGCTTTGCCGACACAGTGGTCGTCTCCGAAGAGCCTACCGAGGTCGAGCTGACGGCGCTGCGTGATCTGGAAGCCCGGACCGCCGCCGCTCATGGTCAGGTTGCAGGAGAAGCGTGATGCGTGAAGTATTTATTTGCGATGCGATTCGCACACCCATCGGTCGCTTTGGCGGCGGGCTGTCTTCGGTGCGTGCCGACGACCTGGCCTCGGTGCCGATCAAGGCACTGATGGAGCGCAACCCATCGGTCAACTGGGAAGAGATCGACGAAGTATTCTTCGGCTGTGCCAACCAGGCCGGTGAGGACAACCGCAACGTTGCGCGCATGGCTGCGCTGTTGGCGGGGCTGCCGGAAAGCGTGCCGGGGGTGACCCTCAATCGCCTGTGTGCTTCCGGGATGGACGCCATCGGCACCGCGTTCCGTGCCATCGCTTCCGGCGAAATCGAACTGGCGATTGCCGGTGGCGTTGAGTCGATGTCCCGTGCGCCGTTCGTGATGGGCAAGGCTGATGCAGCGTTCTCGCGCAACATGAAGCTGGAAGACACCACCATCGGCTGGCGCTTCATCAACCCGGCGATGAAAGCGCAGTACGGCGTGGACTCAATGCCCGAGACAGGCGACAACGTTGCAACCGACTTCAGGATTTCTCGAGCCGATCAGGACGCTTTCGCCCTGCGCAGCCAGCAGCGCACTGCCGTTGCCCAGGCTGCGGGCTTTTTCGAGGAAGAGATCGTGCCGGTACGAGTTGCGCACAAAAAAGGCGAAACCATCGTCGACAAGGACGAGCATCCGCGCAGCGATACCAGTCTGGAAACCCTGAGCAAACTAAAGCCGGTCAACGGTGCGGACAAAACTGTCACCGCAGGTAATGCCTCCGGGGTCAACGACGGGGCTGCTGCATTGATTCTGGCTTCGGCCGAAGCTGTCAGAAAGCACGGCCTGACGCCCCGTGCCCGTGTACTGGGTATGGCCAGCGCAGCGGTTGCGCCTCGGGTGATGGGCATCGGCCCGGTGCCTGCGGTGCGCAAGCTGGTCGAGCGGTTGGGTCTTGCGGTGACTGATTTCGACGTCATCG
The DNA here is from genome assembly GCF_001466905.1 of Pseudomonas sp. ICMP 3272. Classification (NCBI taxonomy): domain Bacteria; kingdom Pseudomonadati; phylum Pseudomonadota; class Gammaproteobacteria; order Pseudomonadales; family Pseudomonadaceae; genus Pseudomonas; species Pseudomonas sp. ICMP 3272. Next base: position 91,358 of record NZ_LKEK01000041.1, on the reverse strand, counting down.
AGCTCAACGAAGCCTTCGCCAGCCAAGGTCTGGCAGTTCTGCGCGAGCTGGGCCTGGCGGACGACGCACCGCAGGTCAACCCCAACGGCGGGGCCATTGCGCTCGGCCATCCACTGGGCATGAGCGGCGCGCGGCTGGTGCTGACTGCGTTGCACCACCTGGAAAAAACCGGGGGACGCAAAGGTCTGGCAACCATGTGCGTCGGCGTAGGGCAGGGCCTTGCCCTGGCGATAGAACGCCCATAACCCCCGACATAACCCACGGTTCAATGACCCGACTCAGCGGATTGCCTCCACGAAAAGGCAATCCGCTGGTTCGGGTTGTTGTGCTTGGATGAGTAGGATGTTACAGATTGTTGCTTATGGACAAATCCGCGTGGGGAAAATAATGACTACAACTTCAAAAGCACCGCATTACACCGGCGAGGAGCGAAGCAAAAGAATCTTCGCGATTGTCGGGGCGTCATCGGGCAACCTGGTCGAATGGTTCGACTTTTATATCTACGCCTTCTGCGCGATCTATTTCGCGCCTGCCTTTTTTCCTTCCGATGATCCGACGGTACAGTTGCTCAACACCGCAGGCGTGTTTGCTGCTGGTTTTCTGATGCGCCCGATTGGCGGCTGGTTGTTTGGCCGTGTGGCGGACAAGCATGGCCGCAAGAACTCCATGCTGATTTCGGTCACCATGATGTGCGCGGGATCGCTGATCATCGCTTGCTTGCCAACCTACGCTTCGATCGGTGCCTGGGCACCGGCCTTGCTGCTCATGGCGCGCCTGCTTCAAGGCCTGTCGGTGGGCGGTGAATACGGCACCACGGCCACGTACATGAGTGAAGTGGCCTTACGCGGGCAGCGCGGTTTTTATGCCTCGTTCCAGTACGTCACCCTGATCGGCGGCCAGTTGCTTGCCGTGTTGACAGTGGTCATCCTCCAGCAGTTTCTGACCACCGAAGAGCTGCGTGACTACGGCTGGCGTATCCCGTTCGTGATCGGTGCGGCCGCTGCTGTCATTGCCTTGCTGCTGCGTCGCACACTCAATGAAACCACTACCGCCGAAAGCCGTCAGGACAAGGATGCAGGCAGTATTGCCGCACTGTTCAAGCATCACGCAGCGGCCTTCATCACCGTGCTGGGCTACACCGCCGGTGGCTCACTGATTTTCTACACCTTCACGACCTACATGCAGAAATACCTGGTCAACACCGGAGGCATGGAAGCCAAGACCGCTAGTTACATCATGACCGGCGCGCTGTTTCTGTACATGTGCATGCAGCCGTTTTTCGGCATGCTGGCGGACCGTATCGGCCGTCGCAATTCGATGCTCTTGTTCGGCGCCCTGGGTACGCTGTGTACGGTGCCGATCCTGATGACGCTCAAGACCACCACCAACCCGTTCATTGCCTTTGTGCTGATTACCCTGGCGCTGGCGATCGTCAGTTTCTACACCTCGATCAGCGGGCTGGTCAAAGCCGAGATGTTTCCTCCCCAGGTTCGCGCACTGGGCGTCGGGCTCGCTTATGCAGTGGCCAACGCAATGTTCGGCGGCTCGGCTGAGTGGGTTGCACTGAAACTCAAGAGTGCCGGAATGGAAAACAGCTTTTACTGGTACGTGACGGCGATGATGGCGGTAGCGTTCCTGTTCAGTCTGCGTTTGCCCAAAGAGCCCAAGTACCTGCATCAGGACCATTGATCGCAGGTTTGTTTCGGCCACAAAAAAACCACCTGATCAGGTGGTTTTTTTTGTGTGCCGCTTTAAATCAGAACAGTTGAACCGAAGGCTTCTCTTTGGAGATGGTTTCGGTCTGCCCGGTCCTTTCGTACCAGCCGCCGCCGAGGGCCTTGTACAGGTTGACCTCGCTGGTCAGCTGCGACAGGCGATCGGTGATCAGCGTTTGTTGCGCACTGAACAACGAGCGCTGGGCGTCGAGGAAGGTCAGGTTGCTGTCGATACCGATCCGGTAGCGACGCTCGGCCAGACGATAGTAGTCCTGGTTGGCCGCGACGAAGTCACGTTGCGCCTGGAGCTGCTCGTCGTAGGTCTTGCGCGAAGCCAGGCCGTCAGACACTTCCTGGAAGGCGGTTTGAATCGCCTTCTCGTAGTTGGCGACGCTGATTTCTTTCTGGATCTTCGAGTAGTCCAGGCTGGCGCGCAGGTTGCCGGCGTTGAAGATCGGGATATTGATGCTCGGCTGGAACAGCCAGGTTCCCGAGCCTCCCTTGAACAGGCCGGACAGCTCAGTGCTGCTGGTCCCGGCACTGGCCGTCAGGCTGATGCTCGGGAAGAACGCTGCGCGTGCTGCGCCAATGTTGGCGTTGGCTGCCTTGAGCGTATGCTCGGCCTCCAGAATGTCCGGACGACGCTGCAGCAGATCGGACGGCAGGCCAGCCGGCATTTCGGTCAGCATGTCGGAATCCAGCAAGTGGCTGGCCGGCAGGTTGTCGGGCAGCCCGGTGCCGAGCAGCAGCACCAGACTGTTCTGATCCTGTGCAACCAGGCGCTCGTACTGAGCCAGTTTGGCACGCGCGCTTTCGACGGCGGTGCGTGACTGGCTCAGGTCCAGGGCCGAGGAAACACCGACTTCATTACTGCGCGAGGTCAGGCGATAGCTTTCTTCGTAGGTCTTGAGGGTGTCCTGCGTCAGCTTGAGCAGTTCCTTGTCGGCCTGCCATGTCATGTAGGCATTGGCGACGCTGGCCACCAGACTGATCTGGGTGCTGCGACGCGCTTCTTCGCTGGAGAAGTAGGTTTCCAGCGCCTGCTCGCTGAGGCTGCGCACCCGGCCAAAGAGGTCCAGTTCGTACGAGCTGACACCCAGCGTTGCCGAATAGCTGCTGGTGATGCCTGCTTGACCGGTCTGCGACTGTTCGGCTGGCACGCGTTGACGAGTACCGCTACCTGTCGCCGAAACAGCAGGGAACAGGTCCGAGCGCTGAATACGGTACTGGGCACGGTAGGCGTCAATGTTCAGAGCCGCGACCCGAAGGTCACGGTTGTTGAGCAGTGCAGTCTGAATCAGCTGTTGCAGCGCCGGATCATTGAAGAAGTGCCGCCAGCCTTGCTCCGCAGCGGCCATTTTGGCGCCTTCGACCGGCGAGTACGCTGGCCCTTGCGGATATTGTGCGGCGACCGGTGCTTCCGGCTGCTTGTACTCGGGGATCAAAGAGCAGCCGCCGAGAATGAACGCGGTAACTGCAAGAGAGATCAATGACTTGCTCATTGGCCAGCCTCATCGTGTGAAATATGTTTCTTCTTGCTCTTGAAGAGCCCTGAAACCGAGACAAAGAACAGGGGCACCCAGAAGATCGCCAGGATAACGGCCGTGATCATACCGCCAATTACACCAGTACCGATCGAATGTTGACTACCTGAACCTGCGCCCGTGGAGATTGCCAGCGGCACAACGCCGAGGATAAACGCCATGGACGTCATGATAATCGGGCGCAGACGCATACGGCACGCCTCGATTGCCGAGTCGACCAGGCTCTTGCCCTGCTCGTGCAGCTCTTTGGCGAACTCGACGATCAGAATGGCGTTCTTCGCCGCCAGACCCACCGTCACCAGCAAGCCCACCTGGAAGAACACGTCGTTGGACAGGCCGCGCAGGCTGGTCGCCATCAGTGCACCGATAACCCCCAGCGGCACCACGAGGATGACCGCGATCGGAATCGACCAGCTTTCATACAGCGCCGCCAGACACAGGAACACCACCAGCAACGACAGCGCGTAGAGGGCAGGGGCCTGCGAGCCGGACAAACGTTCCTCGTAGGACAGACCGGTCCACGAAATGCCGATACCTTGCGGCAGTTTCTTGGCCAGGGCTTCTACCTCGGCCATCGCCTCGCCGCTGCTGTAACCCGGGGCAGGAGTACCGAGCACTTCCTCTGCTGCCACGCCGTTGTAGCGCGACAGTTTCGGTGAGCCGTAGGTCCATTTGCCGCTGGCGAAGGCCGAGAACGGCACCATTTCACCCGAGCTGTTGCGCACGTACCACTTCTTGAGGTCTTCAGGCGTCATACGGGCACCCGCATCGCCCTGGATGTACACCTTCTTCACACGGCCACGGTCGATGAAGTCATTGACGTAGCTGCCACCCAACGCGATGGACAGTGTGTTGTTGATGTCCGACAGGGTAATGCCCAGCGCACTGGCGCGTTCGTCGTCGATGATCAACTGGTATTGTGGCTCGTCGTTCAGCCCGTTCGGACGCACGCCTGCGAGAACCTTGCTCTGCGCCGCCATACCGAGGAACTGGTTACGCGCTTCCATCAGTTTGTCGTGACCCACGCCGCCCTGATCCTGCAGGTAAACGTCGAAACCTGTGGCGTTACCCAGCTCGAGAACAGACGGTGGAACGACCGCGAACACCATTGCGTCGCGCAGGCTGAAGAAATAGCCCTGAGCGCGCTTGGCCAGCTCGAAGACGCTGTTGTTGGAATCCCGTTCTTCCCACGGCTTGAGCATGACGAACGCAATCGCCGAGCTTTGGCCGCGGCCCGCAAAGTTGAAGCCGTTTACCGAGAACACCGACTTCACTGCGCCGCTTTCCTTGGTCAGCAGGTATTCACGCATGTTGTCGATGACTTCCTGCGTACGCTCGGTCGAGGAGCCTGCCGGGGTCTGAATCTGGGCAAAGATGACGCCCTGATCTTCTTCCGGAAGGAACGCGGCCGGGATACGCATGAACATCCAGACCATGCCTGCGCAGATCAGGATATAGCCCAGATAGGCCGGCCATTTGTGCTTGAGCATGTTGCCGACGCCACGTTCGTAGCTCAGAACGCTGCGGTCGAAGGTGCGGTTGAACCAGCCGAAGAAACCACGTTTTGGCTGGCCGTGGGTCTTCTCATCGATAGGCTTGAGCATGGTGGCGCACAGCGCCGGGGTGAAGATCAGGGCGACAACCACCGACAGGGCCATGGCCGAGACGATAGTGATCGAGAATTGCTTGTAGATCACCCCGGTAGAGCCGCCGAAGAACGCCATGGGCAGCAGAACCGCCGACAGCACCAGCGCAATACCGACCAGCGCACCCTGGATCTGGGTCATGGATTTGATCGTGGCGTCGCGCGGGGAGAGCTTTTCCTCCTCCATCACCCGCTCGACGTTTTCCACCACCACAATCGCATCGTCCACCAGCAAGCCGATGGCCAGCACCATACCGAACATGGTCAGGGTGTTGATGGTGAAGCCGAATGCCGCGAGGATGCCGAACGTGCCCAGCAATACCACCGGTACGGTCATGGTCGTGATGACCGTGGCGCGGAAGTTTTGCAGAAACAGGTACATCACCAGGAACACCAGCACGATCGCTTCGATCAGGGTGTGAACCACACCGTTGATCGATTCGCTGACCACTGGCGTGGTGTCATACGGGTACACGACTTTCATGCCTGGCGGGAAGAACGGCTCCAGCGACGAAACGGTCGCACGGATAGCCTTGGCGGTATCCAGTGCGTTGGCGCCGGTCGCGAGTTTGATCGCCAGACCCGATGCCGGTTTACCGTCGAACTGCGAGTCGGTGCTGTAGTTCTCTGCGCCCAGGCCGACAGTCGCGACGTCCTTGAGGCGAACCTGCGAGCCGTCGGTGTTGACCTTGAGGAAAGATGTTGCCGAACTGCTCGGCGGTCTGCAGGCGCGTCTTGCCGATGATCGTGGCGTTCAGTTGCTGACCGCTGATGGACGGCAGGCCACCCAACTGGCCGGACGATACCTGAACGTTCTGCGCAGTGATCGCGTTTTTCACGTCCACCGGAGTCAGCTGGAAGTTGTTCAGCTTGGCCGGGTCCAGCCAGATACGCATGGCGTACTGCGAACCGAAGACCTGGAAGTCACCCACACCGGAGGTCCGGGAAATCGGGTCCTGCATGTTCGACACGATGTAGTTGGCCAGGTCTTCCTTGCCCATGCTGCCGTCTTCGGACACCAGGCCGATCACCATCAGGAAGTTCTTCACTGCCTTGGTCACGCGGATACCCTGTTGCTGCACTTCCTGTGGCAACAGCGGGGTCGCGAGGTTGAGCTTGTTCTGCACCTGAACCTGCGCCGTATCGGGGTTGGTGCCCTGATTGAAGGTCGCGGTAATAGTCATGCTGCCGTCGGAGTTACTTTCCGAGCTCACATAACGCAGGTTGTCGATACCGTTGAGCTGTTGCTCGATCACCTGCACCACAGTGTCCTGCACCGTCTGGGCAGAAGCGCCCGGATAGGTAACCTGAATACCGATGGCTGGTGGTGCGATGCTCGGGTACTGGTTGATCGGCAGGCTGGAAATCGACAGCGCACCGACCAGCATGATCACGAGGGCAATAACCCAGGCAAAAATGGGTCGATCAATAAAGAATTTCGACATGGGTTACTCCCCTTTGCTGCCTGCGGCTTTATCAGTGGCCGGGGCAGGTGCCGGGTTTGCTCCTTTGACGTTGGTCGCTTCGGCGACTTTCACTTCGGCGCCTGGTTTGACGTACTGCAAGCCTTCGGTAATGACCCGATCACCTTCTTTCAAGCCGTCTTCGATCAGCCAGTCGCTGCCCACGGTGCGGTTGGCCACCAGCGTACGCATTTCAACCTTGTTGTCCTGGTTGACGATCATGGCGGTCGGCGTGCCTTTCAGGTCGCGGGTCACGCCTTGCTGCGGCGCCAGAATGGCTTTCGCACTGACGCCAGCCTGCAATTGAGCGTGGACGAACATGCCAGGCAGCAGGCGATGTTCCGGGTTCGGGAACACGGCGCGCAAGGTTACCGAGCCTGTGGTCTGGTCAACCGATACTTCGGAGAATTCCAGCTTGCCTTCCTGGCCGTAGACACTGTTGTCTTCCAGCGTCAGCTTGACCTTGGCCGCGTTATCGCCAGCTTTCTGCAGCTTGCCGCTTTCCAGGTCATTGCGCAGTTTGAGCATGTCGGCAGACGACTGAACCACGTCCACGTAGATCGGATCGAGCTGCTGGATGGTTGCCATCGCATCGGTCTGTGCACTGCTCACCAGTGCGCCTTCGGTCACTGCGGAGCGGCCGATACGACCGGAAATAGGTGCCAGCACCTTGGTGTAGCGCAGATTGATCTGGGCGGTCTGCAAGGCGGCCTGAGCTTCCTGCGTGGATGCCTGGGCGGTGTCGTATTCCTGACGGCTTACCGCTTGCTCGCTGACCAGTTGCTTGTAGCGATCAGACATCGACTTGGCGGACTGCAGAGTCGCCTTGGCGCTGTTGGCATTGGCCTCATAGACAGCCGGGTCAATCTGATAAAGCTGCTGACCGGCTTTGACGTCGCCACCTTCGGTAAACAGACGTTTGAGAATAATGCCGTTGACCTGAGGGCGTACCTCGGCGACGCGGAATGCGGTGGTCCGGCCTGGCAGCTCGGTGGTCAGGGTATAGGGCTGTGCTTTGAGGGTAACGACGCCGACCTGAGGGGTTTGCGCAGGCGGGGCCGCCTGTTCCTTCTTGCTACAGCCACTGAGCAGGGTTGCCAGGGCGACGGCAGTGACCAGAACGGTAACAGCTGGCTTGAATTGCATGAAGATCCTCGGGGCAGGAGCCTGTTGTCTCAACAGTACGTTGAAGTGTTAAAAAATATTTCGGCTAGATAAGTAGCATGCTAAGGAATATACTTACATTCGCGGCTGTTTGTAAACACCCGCTGTGCGCATTCGGCCACTATTCACAGTGCCGACAGCCAATTCGGGACAAGGCGAGACAAATGCCGCCCGGTCATATCTCCAGGTCTGCCGCCAGACGCATGCCTGAGGTGAATTTTTTGAGGTTTTATTGCCATGGTTCGTCGCACCAAAGAGGAAGCTCAGATCACTCGCAGCCAGATTCTGGAGGCTGCCGAGCAGGCTTTTTATGAGCGAGGCGTCGCCCGCACCACGCTGGCTGACATTGCAACGCTTGCCGGTGTGACGCGAGGAGCCATTTACTGGCACTTCAACAACAAGGCCGATCTGGTTCAGGCAATGCTCGACAGCCTTCAGGAACCGCTCGATGAAATGGCGCAGGCCAGTCAGAGCGAAGAGGAAGAAGACCCGCTGGGCTGTATGAGAAATCTTTTGATTCATTTGTTTCATGAGCTCGCACTGGACCCGAAAACCCGTCGCATCAATGAAATCCTGTTTCACAAGTGCGAGTTTACTGACGAGATGTGTGATTTTCGTCGTCAGCGTCAGGACAACGCCATACAGTGCCACGACCGGATCACCCTGGGGCTGAACAATGCCGTGCGCCAGGGGCAACTTCCCAAAGATCTCGATACGGCCCGGGCCGCAGTCGCCCTGTTTTCTTACGTTAATGGCATCATTTATCAATGGCTGCTGGTTCCAGACAGCTTTTCATTGCCGGCAGAGGCCGAGCAACTGGTTGATGTGTGTCTGGACATGCTGCGCTTCAGCCCTACGCTAAGAATCAGCAAGGCTTCCTGACTGAAGATGACAGGCCTTGGAGCATGCCGGTTCAGTCGGGCCGTTATCTTTCATACAAAGCCTAACTCCAATTCGTATTTTTTATACAGTGTGTTTACCGACTGTTTACCCGTCCTGATCTATTGCACTCACCGATTGCTGCCGACCGGGTATTGATCCGACAAAATATTGTAGGAAGTGGGTAGGACATTTCCTGATACATGTAGCTGATTTCCCAAAGTAATTTCCGAGTATTGCCCCGCGGGAAAACTCCCTTCACTCTTCGGCTCCGGAAAGATCAGAAGAGAGGAAGGTTGCATGTTTTTGCCGAATCTTGCGCCCATGTGCCCTGAAATCAACGCCAGATCCGCTGAAATGTACGCGCGTGGGCAGGGTCGTGGCTTGCGTAATCGCAGGTCTGCGTCGGACGTGATCGAAACATGCAAAGGGCATGCAGGCATGAGCGTAAATCTGGCTCTCTCGATCAAGGGGAGGGCAGAGCATGTCGGACACTACAACTGATGCTGTGAGGCTGCTGGCCGGAGTCGCGCAGCAATCCGAACGGGTTGCCATGGATTCTGAATTGGGGACACCCGTCATTCGGCTTGGGTTGATCACTACACTGTATTTCCGCAATGGTCACACGCTGGAGATGAAGCGTCGGGTCGAAGCCTGCTTTTCGCGCTTCTATGAGGCGTTCAAGCCGAAACTCAAATGGCAACTGTTCAAGCGCATGCGTCGCTTGAGCGCATCGGGTTTTGCGTCGACCCGGCGTCAGGTTGTCGAGAGCCTCCCGGACGAGCAGTTCATCTGGTCTATCGCCAGTGCGACCCAGGCCGAGGTCGCCATGTACAGCCTGTTTGTCATGAACACCCCGCAGGGGCAAGCCGACAACGATCGCTCTTGCCTGAAAATGGTCTTGCCCTGGTCCTGCCTGACCGAGCCTGACGGTTTGAAGAACTATGAAGCCTGGATCCGCTATCTAAGCAGCGAAGTGCAGGCCGAGCATGGTTTTGGCGGGCTCGCCTGTGTATTGCCTTGCGATGGGCACCAGTATTTACCCTGGGAGTATCGACTGGCTCAGGACTACATCGGGTTGATGGTCGATCCCGGTCCGCACATTGAAAGCCTGCGTTTGCTGGACCGTATAAAGGGCGTCAGCTGGTATACGGTGCTGGGCGAAGGGTTTGTCAGGCAGCTGGGAGGGAGCGACAGATTGCGGGGCGAGATGAGCGCGCACAGCGACATCGTGTTTCATAGCTATCGCAACGGGTTGATCATTCGGGCGGGTGCGGTGCCTGAATTGGGTGGTCGAGGCCTGCCGCCGCAACCTTATGTGACGGTCAACCGTATGATCAAACCGGTTCGCCTGCAGGACACCGGCAACCTTCATCCCTACCTTGCTCCCGGTATCGGCTTTACCGAGGAAACCACCGCGCAATGGTATGCGCGATTTGATGAAAAACCGCTGCCGCCGGTTGATGCGGGGCAGGCATGCCCTCGATCTGGCTGCTGGTTCAGCAGCGCACAGTTTGGCTCTCGTCGACATTTCGACGAAGGTGAACTCATGCCGGCGTTCACCCATATAAAAAGCAAGAAAACCCAGTGGTTCTGGGCCGGGATGTCGTCCTGAGTCAGCGCGTCGAGCTAATCGCGGCCTCGCAATAGCGTATTGGGCATTGCTACGGCTGCGGCAAGGCCGAGCAGCGAAATGGCCGCACTGGTGATCAGCAGGTTTCTGAAGGTCAGCGCCAGTTCGGCTCGCAGTGTTTCCAGAGCCGGTCCGGTTGCTGCATTAAGGCTGTCGAGCAGGACATTACCGGAGCTGCCTTCGCCACCCAGCGCTCCCGAGCCGGGCAGACCGACACCGGTATGCTGCAACATAGCCAGCAGCAGCGCCGACATCAATGCTACGCCTACTGCACCACCCAGTGAGCGGAACAGATTGGTTGTGCTGGTGGCCACGCCCATATCCCTTGGTTGAACCGAGTTCTGGGTGCCGACCAATGAGGTGGGGAACTGCATGCCGGTGGCGATGCCGGTCAGGACCATGAACAGGCTCATCGCTATCAGCGATTGGGGAGGCGTGAAGGCCATGCCCAGAATCGCGATGGGCATCAGCAACGCCCCGGTCAGGATAAGTGGTTTGTAGCGCCCGGTTTGTGCGGTGCGTCGCCCGGCGAAATAGGCACCCATCGGCATGCCGATCGCCAGCGGAAGCAGGTGCAGGGCGGCACTGTCTGCACCGCCACCGGTGACGGTCTGGTAACGTAACGGCATCAGGACAATCAGGGAAATAGCCTGAAAGCTGGTAAAGAACACCGTGCACCAGCAAAGCACGGCACTTTTATTGGTGAACAGGTGCATGGGCAACAGGGGCTCGGCGGTGCGGCGTTCGTACCAGACGAAAATGCCCAGCGTCAGCAGGGCGGTGCCCAGTAACATCTGAACCTCGAAATCGCCCAGACCATGCCCCTGACCAATTTCGGTAATTCCCAGCAGCAGCGCGGTCAGGCCGATGATCATCAGCACCGTACCCAGGTAGTCGATAATCGGTTTGCGCTGTGGCACAGGCAGGCCGACCAGGGTTCGATATGCGACGATCAGCGCGGCGGCCCCCAAGGGCAGATTGATCAGGAACACCCAGCGCCATGACAGGTATTCGGTCATCAAACCGCCCAACACCGGGCCCGCAACGCTGGCCAGGGCGTACATGCTGCTGAAGTAACCCTGATAGCGGCCCCGCTCACGAGGCGGAACAATGTCGGCGATGATTGCCTGGCTTACCGAAACCATGCCGCCTGCACCGATGCCTTGAAGGACGCGCGCCAGCACCAGTTGTTCCATGCTCTGCGCCATGCCACAGAACAAAGAGGCGAGGGTGAAAAGCCCCAGGCCGAACAGCATCAGTTTACGCCGCCCGTATAGATCGCCCAGCTTGCCGTAGATCGGCACTGCAACGGTCAGGGAAACCATATACGCGGAAATGACCCACGCCAGCAGATCGATGTCCCTGAACTGGGCGGAAATGGCAGGCATCGAAACGGCAACGATGGTCTGATCCAGCGCGCTGAGCAATACCGCCATCATCAACGCAAACAGAATGCTGCGAATGGCCGGAGGCGTTTGAGTAAGACTGGTCAAGGCAAAACCTGATGGCAGTGTTGACCCGCCGCAAGTGTGGCGGGAGAGTCTGGCCAGTCTAATCCGATAGCTTGCTAATCGATAGCTGCCTTTGCTGAACGATGACGCAATTCATGCTCCGCAAGCGTCATCGCAAGGCGCTGAAGGTGGCATCGGTTGGCACGCAATGGCCAAACGTACAGCTGGAGACATAGGGGGCCTGGCGCGCCAGTTCGTTACGATAGGCACCGGCGCTGTACACGGCCAATACCGCCAGAGCTCCTGCGACAACCATGCATTTTCTTGTTATTGCTTTCATGACGCACTCCTTACCTCGGCTACAGAGCAGTTTGAAAGAACTGATTAAAGTGTAGGACACGGTTGGAGTTTGCGTCGGTAGTCATCATCTGCGCTTGCTGCGTGACGAATGCGCTGGAAGACGCGCTAGAATTCGCGCTTTGATTTATGAGCAGGGTCCAGACGCATGGCACGCAAGGAATACAACGGGTTTGAAGTGGTGTCGGCAGTCATGCCTTCCGAGCAGGGGTACAACGCGGCAATTGCCATCAAGGGGTTGGGTGCCGGCGGAGCGCCGCGCTTTCATGCGCTGCTGCCGGACCAGAAGTTCAAGACTGCCGATGACGCCGACCTGGCCGCTGCACAGGAACTGCAGCGGCTGATCGACATTGATGCCGAGGGCGAGCCGGTATGGGGCGATTCCTGATCAGGCGCCTGGACGGAACATCTTGAACAGCGCTTCCGGCCCAAGCTGGAAGTAATCTGCAGGACCGCCGCCACGCAGGATCGGCTCAGCGGCCGCGGTGTCGTAAACACCGTCCTTGAGCAGGGATTTCTCGATGTGTACGGCCACCACTTCGCCCAGAATCAGCCAACTGGACACCAGCTCCTTGTCGGCGCGTTGCAATTGAATGATCTGGGTGACTTTGCATTCGAACGACACCGGCGTCTCCAGCACACGTGGGACCGAGACGATATGGGAGGCCAGTGGCGTGAGGTTGGCCAGCTCGAACTCGCTGACATCCGGCGCTACCGGGGCACAGCTCTGGTTCATGGCTTCAGCCAGCGAGCGGGTCGCAAGATTCCAGACAAACTCACCGGTCTGCTCGATGTTATTGAGACTGTCCTTGCGACCAACGCTGCAGAACCCAATGATGGGGGGCACATAGTTGAACGCATTGAAGAAACTGTAGGGTGCGAGATTCAATTTGCCGTTGGCATCCTGCGATGAAATCCAGCCGATCGGGCGTGGGCCTACAATCGCGTTGAACGGGTCATGCGGCAGGCCGTGACCCTTGGATGGCTCGTAGGAGTGAATAGCGTCTGACATGCTCGATTCCTGATGGGCTCTGTAGGATGCGGACATAGTGCTGCGCATTTGCAGAGGATGCCAGAGCAGCGTGTATTTCAGCCTGGGCCAGACATGAAGAAGCCCGACATCGGCCGGGCTTGGGGCGTTGCGTGGGCTATCAACCCAGACGGTTGGCACCGACGTGGTCTGCACCATCGGCGGCCTGACGGTTTGCACCGACACGGTCCGCGCCATCAGCGGCCAGGCGGTTGGCACCGACGTGGTCTGCACCATCGGCAGCCTGACGATTCGCACCGACACGGTCTGCGCCGTCAGCAGCGACACGAATTGAACCGACATTAGTGTGTTTGGTGCCGCCTTCAGCAACGATGGTCGAGCGGGACATATCGTTTTGAACAGTTGTGACTGGAAGTGCAAAGGCGCTGGAAGCCAGAACAGAGAAAGCCAGGCCGAAGATCAATTTAGTGGTTTTCATGATGATGTCTCCAATGAGTGTCGGGTGAGTTGTCATCCCGGTATGGAGGCAATGCTACGCGCCAGCGGATTATTAAGAAGTTAATCGGATTGCTAGCGACCATCGCTGAAAATGATAGTTGGCTGTGATGCTCTGATTTCGGGCCTTGCAGGCGATGTTGCGTTATCGAGGTGCATATTTTGAAAAATCTTGTAATAAAGCCTCTTGACAAACTGGAAGTGTAATTTTTTCAATGTCTTATCGCTGATTGGTCTCGAAAGTGTGCACTGTATTGAAACACTTTGTAGCAAGTGCTCATGTCGTTTCAGGGGGCGATGATGACGGTTGTATCGATGTGACCGATATTGTGTTCCTCACACCGGCGTGGAAACAGCACGCCAACTCAGGCGTTGGCATGCTGCTCAGGCGTGTTAACGAAGAGTGATCAATCTGTCTCGATCCGCGAATGTTTGCGCGTGTCTTTCATGAAGACATACACCAGCAGCGAACAGGCGATGCACGCGGTTACGTACCAGTAGTAGCCGTTTTCCATGCCGATGCTCTTGAACCACAGTGCGATGTATTCCGCAGTACCGCCGAAAATCGACACCGTCAGTGCATACGGCAGGCCGACACCCAGCGCACGGATCTCGGTCGGAAACAGCTCGGCCTTGACCACTGCGTTGATCGATGTGTAACCGCTGACGATGATCAGCGCCGCCATGATCAGGAAGAACGCGCCCCACCAGGTCTGAATGGTATGCAGCGTGGTCAGGATCGGTACGGTACACAGCGTTCCCAGTACGCCAAACGCAATCAGGATCGGACGCCGCCCGACCTTGTCGGACAGGGCGCCAATCACCGGCTGCAACAGCATGAACAGAAACAGCGTCGCGGCTGATATCGAGGTCGAGTCGGTGATGCTCATGCCGACGGTGTTGACCAGGTACTTCTGCATGTACGTGGTGTAGGTATAGAAAGCCAGGGTCCCGCCCATTGTCAGGCCGACTACGGTCATCAGTTCCTTGGGATGACGCATCAATGTGCGCATCAGGCTTTCCTTGGCCTTTTCCTTTTTCTTGCGGGTGAACGACTCGGTTTCTTCCATGCCACGGCGCAGAAACAGCGCAACCACTGCACACAGGGCACCGATGACAAACGGGATACGCCAGCCCCAGGCATACAGCTGCTCGGTGGTCAGTGTCTGCTGCAGCACGATCAACACGCCCAGCGCGATGAGTTGGCCGGAAATCAGCGTGACGTACTGGAAGCTGGAAAAGAAGCCGCGACGTTCCTTGCTGGCCATTTCGCTGAGGTAGGTGGCCGAGGTGCCATATTCACCCCCGACAGACAGGCCCTGCAGCAGTCGGGCGAACACCAGCAGGATCGGGGCACCGACGCCGATGCTCTCATAGCCCGGGGTCAGGGCAATGATCAGCGAGCCGAAACACATCAGCAGTACCGATGCCATCAGCGCAGCCTTGCGCCCCTTGTAGTCAGCGTAAAGCCCCATCAGCCAGCCACCGATAGGCCGCATCAGAAAGCCCACGGCAAAAATCGCGGCGGTGTTGAGCAGTTGTGCGGTGGTGTCGCCCTTGGGGAAGAACGCTTTGGCGAAGTACAGCGAGAAAGCGGCGTAGACGTACCAGTCGTACCACTCGACCATGTTGCCGACCGAGCCGCTGAAAATGGATTTCAAACGGCTGGAAGTGGTTTTTTGGCCAGCAGCAGTAGCAGCCGACCCACGGGAGGCGGGATTGGAAGTTTCCATGGTGTTCCTTGTTTTTCATTATTTTTGGAAGGAGGCATTGGATGCCCTGCCTGTGACATAGCAGGAGCTGTGCCACACCATGAGAGCCTGTTCTAGAGCGGTTGAGAGACTTTGATGAGCAAGAATCCGCTTATCTGCCCGATTGAGGTAGGCGGATTCTTGCCGATGGGTACTCAAGCGAGGTAGTGGCCGCGTGCAGGGCCGAACACAATCACGCCCACGACGAAAGCGAGCATCAGACCCAGAACGATCATGATTGCCTTGAAGGTATTTCTGACGCAGAAGGCTTTTACGCTATCCCAGCCTCCGGTCCTGACGGAAATGGCGTCCTGAAAACCTGAAATCCGGTACGGCGACAGCACGATCCATAGCAGCAGGACTGCGCCATACAGCGCTGCCAGTACGGGCCCTTTCTGTACACAGACGTAGCCTAGCGTGACGATCGGAATACCGTGGCGCAGCGCCAGCGCCTGATAACCGGGCCAGCTCAGGTAATCGGGCAGCAAGCGCGCACTCCAGCGCATATCCACCGGCTTGATACGCTCAGCGAAAGGGCGCCAGAACGACATGAATATATGGATGACAGGCAGGAGGAAAACCGGCGCGGTCAGCGCAAGGCCAGCTATTTCGTACCAGGTGACGTTGCTGCCGGAAGGGTCCAGTGATGCCGTCGTGAAGATCGTCAATACGCCGAAAAAATAGGCCCTGAGATTGAGATTGGATGACACCTGCTCAGGCAATTTACGCCAGGATTGTACGTCGGCGTCCGGGAACTCTTGCATGGCATCCGGGAACCGGTGAGTCAGGTCGGACGCCAGTTTTTCGCAGGCTTGCCACAGCTCTTGATTACCGTGCCTTGCCAGTCGCAGCCTTTCATCCAGGGGTGGTGGTTGCAGAAGAAGACGCGCAGCCATGGCCTCGGGACTGTCTTGTGAGGCTTCGAGCAGTTTCTGCTGGTGTGCGACGAATGCCTTCTTTTCACAACGCTGGACCAGATTCATCCACAGGGAAAGCGGCCCTGCATACACGTCATGTTTCTGATCCCAGGCAAAAAGGCTGCTCAAGCGTTCGAACAGGGCAGGGGACCAGTCATGGTTGTTGAGCAGCAGTGTCATGGTCCACTGTTCAAGTTGCTCCTGGCGATCAAATGATGTCAGCCATGGCTGCTGCCGGAGTGCCTTGAGCGCATCGAGAAAGGCACGTTCCTCGTTGTTTTCGAGCATGGCATGAAATGACTCAAGCGAGCTGTCCAGCAGTGCCTGAGTCAGCCGATGCGCCTGATGAGTCCTGAGCTGTACTTTTTGCCAGGGTGTCAGCCAATGCAGTTGTTCGACGGCGGCCTTGATCAGCGCCTGATTGTCCTCCGGGTCCAGCAGGCAACGCCGGGCCAGATGTTGCTGGAAGAGCTCATCGCAGCCTTGATCCTGGGCTATCTGACGTTGTGAGTGCAGGTTTTCCGGTGTGGTCTGACTGGCTTGCTCATACCAGCTCAACTCTACTGCCGGGCGGGCAGGAGGCTCGGCCATGTCGAATGCCGGGTGTACCTGTCGATGGTCCGGTCGGACTACCAGCGCAGGCTCATCAAGGGGCAGCGATTCGGGGGGCTGACCAGCAACTGCCCAGACGTCACTGCCCTCATCGTCGTCTTCCACACGATTTCTTGCCCAGTTCAGCGCCTGCTCGTAAGCATCGCGCAGCGCCTGAAAGGCAACCGGGTCGTCGTCGGGACGTGTGGTTTTCAACAGCCTGGCGTATTGGCGCTTGATGCTGCGCTCGTCGGCATCATGGCCCAGATCCAGTACGCTCCAGCAATCCATTGCCGTCACCATTCACCTCGTTCGAAACGGTCTGCTTCCTGTTCGAGCTGTTTGCGCAGTTCATTGATCTGCCGGTCATCCTGGGTTTCCAGCACGCGCTGGAATTGTGCAGCCCAGACTCCGATGGTTTCACGTGCCTCGCCCAGATACTCCTGATAGAGCCGTTCCAGACGTGCTGTCAGGTGAGTGTTGACCTGTTGTTCGCGAGGATGAACCTTGAGCGCTTCCAGCACCTTGAGTCGTTCACGGATTTCGGCGGGTGTCATGACTCCGGGGTTGTTCTCGATAACCAGCTTGTGATTTTCGCCGGTCATCTGGATCCGCACATCGGCTTCCAGCAGGCCGTTGTTGTCGTACGTGAAGCGCACGTCCAGTTCGACCTCGCCAGCCTTGGCTTTCGGCACGGGAATATTCAGTTCGCCCAGCGCGATGTTGTCTTTGACCAGGCGGCTTTCACCTTGAAAGATCCGCAGCAGAACGTGCTCCTGATTATCGGCAACCGTGTTTACGGTACGCACCCGGCTGACCGGTACCACGCTGTTGCGCTCGATGATCGGAAGGTAATGCCCGGACTGATAGCCGTTGAACACGTATTGTGTGGTTTCGATACCCAGGGTGTAGGGGCACACGTCGGTCAAAACGACTTCTTCCAGCGCCGCATCGCGCTGCTTGAGTGCTGCCTGAATCGCAGCACCCTGCGCGACGACCTCATCCGGGTTGAGCGTGATGGCCGGAAAACGCCCGAACATCCCGGCGGCCAGTTTGCGGATTAGCGGCATACGTGTAGTGCCGCCCACCAGCAGGATTTCGTCCAGATCTGCGACGCGAATTTTCGCATCGCGCAAGGCTCGCTCGATAGGCGCGCGCAGGCGGGCCAGCAGAGGCGCAAACAGATCATTCATCTGCTCTTGCGTGATTGTCTTGCGCCATTCGCGGTCGGCATGGCGCAGCACGAAATCGACACTGTTTTCCTGGCCCAGCGCCTTGCGCACGCGCTCGGCTTCACGTCGTAGCGAAGGCGTTACCAGTTCCTTGCCGGGGAAGTCCTGCTCATCTCGGTGCAGGGTCAGAAAGTGCTCGACCAGCAAACGGTCGAAGTCTTCACCCCCCAGGAAGTTGTCGCCTGCGCTGGCACGCACCTCCATCACGCCGTCGAAGAGTTCGAGGATCGAGATGTCGAACGTGCCGCCACCCAGGTCGAAGACCAGAAACGAGGTTTCGCCTTCCTTCTGATGAAGTCCGTAGGCCAGGGCTGCTGCTGTCGGCTCGTTGATGAGCTTCTCGACCTTGAGGCCGGCCAGCTCACCGGCAATGCGCGTCGCTTTACGCTGAGCGTCACTGAAGTATGCCGGAACGCTGATCACCGCCTCGGTGACAGGCTCGCCAAACGCGCGCTCGACGTCGGCTTTAAGACTCTTGAGCACCAGCGAAGATAACTCTTCCGGGCGATAGGTGGCAGATCCCAGGCGAATCTCCTGAGCGCTGCCCATGTAACGCTTGAACAGCGCCGTGGTTTTGTCCGGGTGAGTTTGCAGACGTTCGCGCGCCGCCTTGCCAACCAGAATCTGCCCCTCGTCGTCCAGCCCGACCACACTTGGGGTCAGTGTTTCTCCCAACGCATTGGTAACCAGCTCGCTGCTGCCGTCGCGCCAGACAGCCACCAGGCTGTTGGTAGTGCCCAGGTCAATACCGACGATCATCTCAAAAATGCTCCCTGCTCAAGGATTGTTGCAATGCTTTGCGTGATTCTGAATCAAGGCCACCGGTGTTGTCTTGGTTTTATGCGTCGGGAATGCCTGCTGGCACCCCGCGTCAGGATGCCTTTGCAGCATTATTATTCTCCAGTGCGACTCACCGCCCTGTGCAGGATCGCTGCCAGATCTTCTCTGGAGTAGGGTTTTTGCAACAGGTCAAAGCGGTGTGTTTCGTCCTGAGCGATCGTTGCAAATTCAGTGCTGTAGCCGGAGGTGAGGACGACCGGCATCCAGGGATAACGAGCTTCGATTTCGGCGTACAGTTCCAGCCCGCTCATGCCGGGCATCGCGATATCCGAAAACACCACATGAAAGTTTTCCGGGTTACCGGACAACTCATGCAGCGCCTCGGTGGCACTCTTGACCCAAAGCACCTGAAAACCAAGCTGCTCAAGCATCGGTCGGGTAAAAGTACCGATGTCCTGATTATCCTCGACCATCAAAACGCACAGGCCGGGCAACGCGGCAGGCGCGCAGTGCTTGTCTTGCGCGACGACTTCGTGATTTTTTGCACTCGGCAGACATAGCGTGAAGCAGCTGCCTCTGCCCAGTTCGCTTTCAACCAGCACTTCGCCGCCCGATTGTTTGGCAAAGCCGAATACCTGCGACAACCCCAGCCCTGTACCCTGTCCCACGCTTTTGGTGGTGTAGAACGGTTCAAAGATCATGCCCAGTTTTTCCTTGGCGATACCCGCGCCGGTATCGGTCAGCGACACCTTCACATAATCGCCATCGCTGAGTGAGGCAGGCTGATCGGCAGTGGGGCAGGCAGCGCATTCAACGCTTATGCTGAGTCGGCCCGCGCCCGACATTGCATCGCGTGCGTTGACCACCATATTGACCAGCGCAGTGTCGAACTGGCTGCCATCGGCGAAGATAAAGCACGGCTCGGCAGGCAGGTCGATGCTCACCTGAATGCGTGCGCCGGTGAGCGTATCCATCATCTCGCCAATACGCGCCACACTCTTGCAGACATCGAACACTTCCGGCTGCAAGGCCTGACGGCGGGCGAAGGCCAGCAACTGACCGGTCAGACGAGCCGCCCGGTCTACCGTACTGGAAATGGCCTCGACGTACTTCACACGGCGATGCTCTTCAAGGTTAGGTGCCTTCAACAGGTCGCTGCAGGAGCGGATTACCGTCAACAGGTTATTGAAGTCGTGCGCCACACCGCCGGTGAGTTGGCCGATAGCCTCCAGTTTCTGCGCTTGATGCAGGGCCTCCTGGGACAGACGCAACGCTGCATTGGCCTCTTCCTCGGCCTGAATGTCACGGCCGACGGCATGAATGTATTGCTGGTCCGGCACGGCAGTCCACGAGATGGTCCGGTACGAACCGTCCAGATGACGATAGCGATTCTTGAAGTGAGGAATGGTCTGGCCGTTTTCCAGCCCGCTCATGGCGGCCAGCGTACTGTCCACGTCTTCAGGATGTACCAGCCCCAGGAACTGGCTGTCGAGCAGTTGTTCTTCCGACCAGCCGAGAGCCTGAGTCCAGGCCGGATTGACCGCGCAGATGATCCCGTCGAATTGCGCCACCAGCATCAGGTCAGTCGACAGGCGCCAGATGCGGTCACGGTCACGGGTGCGCTCGATCACACGCTGCTCAAGCGTTTCGTTGAGAGACATCAGCGCTTGTTCAGCGTCTCGGAGCTGGGTCATGTCGCGGGACACGCACAGAATTTTCTCCGGCTTGCCGTCCTTGCCGAAGATCGGACTGACTTGCACATGCCACCATTTGACAGTGCCCGCCATGGTTTGCGCCGAGCCCATGAAACTGGCGTTCTGACCCGCGCGGGCCGCTTCGACAGCAGCGATGGCGTCCAGATTGCCCTGGTCCTGCCAGAAGTCAGGCCAGGGGCAGCCGCGAATCGCGTTGAAATCGCTGACTTCCATGATCCGCTGACCGCCTTCGCTCATGAAGGTCAGGCGCGAATCGAGGTCCAGCACCTTGATGCAATCATTGATGCTCGACAGAACACGCTCGGTAAACGCTTCGTTTTCATTTTGTCGGGCCTGGGCAATGACTTGGGAAGTGGTTTCATTGACCCGGCAGAACACGCCCTCGATCAGGCCGCTATCGCCGTAGAGCGGCGAATAGGAAAGCGACCACCAGGTCTGCTCGGGCTTGCCGTTGCGGACGATGGTGCGCTCAATATTGTCAGACCGGCGGCTTTGTCCACCAAGCGCCTGCTCGGCCAGCGGGCGCACGGCCTCCCAGGCATCGCCCCACACCGAGGCAATGGGTTGTCCTTGAGCCTGCTCTGCTGCAACGGGCAAAACCTGGGCATAGGCGTCATTGAAAAACAGGACAAAGTCCGGCCCCCAAAGCAGATACATGCTGTCGGGGCAACTGAGCATCAGGTTCATTGATGACAGTAGCGCTGCTGGCCATGCTTGCTTCGGTCCCAGCGCAGACATCGACCAGTCTGTCTCTCGGATGAGCCGGCCCATATCGCCGCCTCCCAGTGGGAGGTCGAGGGGAGTATTCACGGTAGAAAATGCCCCAACTTTCGGACTGCCAATGTGAGCTTGAATAGCCAGGCGGGAATGATGTCATTATGCCTTAAAACTATCCAGCCATCACGGCCTTACATAGCCGGGACAGTATGCAGACCCGGCAGCGCGGGAAATGTTCGGTTATCGCCAGAAGAAGCCATACAGGATGTGCGCAGCCATCAGTTCAGGAACATTTCCCGTACCAGAGCATGACGCTGCATTTTCTCGTTCAGCGTCCGTCGCGGCAGTTGCAGCTCGTTGAGCACAGCCTTGATATCACCTTTATGACGGGTCAGCGAAGCGCGCAGGCATTGTGCCTCGAAGGCTTCCTGGCGTGCTGCCAGAGAGTGCCCTTGCAATTGAATATCGGGCTGCGTCGGGGTGAGTTCGAGGCCCAGCGCCTGCCGCTCGGCCGCATTGGCCAGCTCGCGTACGTTGCCGGGCCAGTCATGGCTGAGCAACTGGGTCAGGCGCGTGGCGCTGAGTGCTGGAACTTCACGGCCCATGCGTTCGGCGGCGGCTCGGGCGAAGTGGCTGAACAGTTGCGCGATGTCTTCAAGGCGCTCGCGCAACGGCGGCAGACGCAGTTCGGCAACGTTCAGGCGATAGGCCAGATCTTCACGGAAGCGCCCGGCGCGGGCCTCTTCAAGCAGGTCCGGTTTGGTCGCAGCAATGATCCGCAAGTTGACATCGATACTCTGATTCGAACCCAGCCGTTCAAGGCGCTTGTCTTGCAGAACGCGTAGCAGCTTGACCTGTTGCGCCATGGGCATGCTCTCGATTTCGTCAAGAAACACGGTGCCGCCGTCGGCATATTCCAGTCTGCCGATACGTTTGCCCTGTGCACCGGTAAACGCGCCGCTTTCGTGCCCGAACAACTCGGCTTCGAACAGATGCTCGGGGATGGCCGCGCAATTGAGCGCGACAAAAGGTTTGCCGGCGCGTGGACCGAAATCGTGCAGGCAGCGAGCGACCAATTCCTTGCCACTGCCGGTTTCCCCCCGAATGATTACATTGACCGGCAGTTGCGCGAGCTCAAGCACCTGGCGGCGCAAGATCTGCAGGCTGGGCGACACGCCGAGCAGCGTTGCGTCCAGTCGGATTCTTGCATCTGCCTGTTCATGCAGGCGGCGGTTTTCCAGCACCAGTTGGCGCTTCTCCAGCGCGCGCCGCAGGTTGCTGATCAGCGTTTCGGGGCTGAAGGGCTTTTCCAGAAAATCATAGGCACCTTCGCGCATCGCCTCTACAGCCATTGGCACATCGCCATGGCCGGTGAGGAGGATGACCGGCAGGTCCGGGTCCATGCCTTGCATTCGGCTCAGCAGTTCCAGACCGCTCATGCCCGGCATGCGTACGTCGGTCAGCACCACACCGGGGAAATGTTCCGGCATTTGTGCCAGGCACTCCTCGGCACGGGCGAAGACTTGCACCTCAAACCCCGACAGCGTCAGCCATTGCTCGACGGCTTGCCGAATGGGTGCCTCGTCGTCTACCACGATGACCGCGTTCAACATGTCGGGTCAGGCCTCCAGAAAGTCATTGGGCAGGCTGAACCAGAACACAGCACCTTCGGCATGGTTTTGCGCCGTAAGTTGCCCGCCCAGTTCGTGAATGATGGCGTACGACACGGCCAAGCCAAGGCCCAGACCATCGCCCACAGGTTTGGTGGTGAAAAACGGATCGAAAATACTGGCCAGGTTTTCCTCGGCGATCCCCGTTCCGTTGTCTTTGACGCTGAGCCGCCATTGCTTGTCGATGGCGTCGATACGCACTTCAAGGCGCCTGGACGGGCGCTCGCGCATGGCGTCCAGTGCATTGCGCAGCAGGTTTATCAGCACCTGCTCCAGACGTATGGCATCGCCACGCACCCACGCGGGACGTGACAGATGCAGCACGCAGTCGATGTGCTCCTCGCGCAGGCGCGGATCGAGCAACAGCAAGGCCTGATCGACTACCGTGGCCAGGTCCAGCCTCTCGCGCAAACCGCTGGGGCTCTTGCGGGCAAAGGTCTTCAGATGGCTGGTCAAGGCGGCCATACGTGTCAATTGTTGATCGACCGGAATCAGCGCTTTGCAGGCTTCATCGATTCGGCCCTGATCCAGCAGCAGCCGCACGGTTGCCAGTTGCATGCGCTGGGCTGTCAGCGGCTGGTTGATTTCGTGGGCCAGCGCTGCCGACATCTGCCCCAGCGCCGCCAGTTTGGCCGACTGGACCAGACCGTCCTGCGCGGTTTGCAGATCACGGGTGCGTTCCTGTACCAGACGCTCCAGTTCGTCCCGGTTGCGCTCCCGTAATCGCGCCAGTCGCCAGCGCTGATAGAGAAACAGAGCCAGAAATACCAGTGCCAGCCAGATGCCCGCTGCGGCGAGGCCCGCGTTGCGAATGTCCTCGCTGGACGTGGGTGGCTTGCGCAATAGGTGCAAGGTCCAGTTTTCATCGGGCAGCGGCAGCGACTGCCAAAGATAATCCGTGGTGCCATCCGGGCCTTCGACACGGCTTAAATGACTGTTTTCGCCAAAGCTTTCGATGACCCGACTGCGCAGCGGGGACAGTACTTTCTTGTCGTATTGGCGCGTGCGCAGCAGGTCGGCACGGTCCTCTACAGAAATAGGCAGCAGCTCGCGATAGCGCCAGCCCGATTGATTGGCAATGAAAACGATGCCTTTTTCATCGCTGACCAATAGCAGGTCGTCACCTTGGCCCCACTCCTGCTCAAGGTCCGGAAACTCCAGCTTCACGACCATCGCACCGATGAAGGCGCCCGTATCGTTTACCACTGCACTGGACAAAAAGTACCCGGGGATTCCGGTGGTCACACCGACCGCGTAAAAGCGCCCGGTACCCTGCGCCCGTGTTTGCAGAAAGTAGGGGCGAAAACCATAGTTGTGGCCGACATAGCTGTTGGGTGCGCGCCAATTGCTCGCGCTGATCGCCAGACCGTGCAGGTCGAGCAATTCAAGCGTCGATGAATGCGCCGTATTGTTGATTTTTTCCAGCTTGAGATTGAGCGCGCTCTGCACGTCAGCGGCTACCGGACCGCTCAACGCCGCACGTATCTCCGGGTCCAGTGCCAGAACAGAGGGCAGGGCGCGATAACGTTCGATCAGGGTATGCAGGGTATTGGCATACAATGCCAATTGCCCTTCGGCACGCACCGCATCTTCTGATAGCGCGTGACGCTGGGCCTGATGCATCGCAAGCCCGGCGCACAGCACCGCACCGGCCATAATCAGCAGCATGTACAGGGTAACGCGCCAGTAACGATGCTTGAGCGTCATGTTGCGGCCTGATCGGACTCCGCTGGCGCGTTTGCAGATCAATGCCTGCGAACGCGCCATGGACGAGCGTTACAACAGATTGAAGGTCGCTTCTTTCACGGTCTGCGAGTCCAGGCCGATCATGACCTTGAATTCACCAGGTTCCGCAGCGTACTTGAGCTCGCTATTGTAGAACTTGAGGTCGTTTTCACTGAGCGTGAAGTTAACGACTTTTTCCTCGCCAGGCTCAAGCATCACTTTTTCGAAGTTCTTCAGTTCTTTCACCGGGCGACTGATCGAGGCAGCCACATCATGCAGATACAACTGCACCACGGTCGCGCCTGCAACCTTGCCGGTGTTTTTCACGGTTACACTGGCAGTGAGCTTGCCTTTGCGCGTCATGCTGGCGTCCGACAACTTGATGTCCGAGACGTCGAACTGCGTATAGCTCAGACCGTAACCGAACGGAAACAGCGGGCCATTGGGCTCCTCGAAATAGTGCGAGGTATAGTTGCCCGGCTTGTCTTCATGATACGGACGGCCGGTATTCAAGTGTGCATAGTAGACCGGCAGTTGACCGATCGAGCGCGGGAACGACATGGCCAGCTTGCCCGACGGGTTGTAGTCGCCGAACAGTACATCCGCCACCGCGTTGCCACCTTCGGTGCCCGGGAACCAGGTTTCGAGCATGGCATCGGCCTGTTCCTGCTCGTCGACCAGTACCAGGGGACGGCCATTCATCAACACCAGCACCAGTGGTTTACCCGTGGCCTTGAGTGCCTTGATCAGGTCACGCTGCTTGCCCGGAATGTTCAGGCTGCTGCGGCTGGCCGACTCATGGGACATACCGCGCGACTCGCCGACCACGGCAACGATCACATCGGCCTGCTCGGCGACCTTGACCGCTTCGTCGATCATTTCCTGCGCGGGACGCGGGTCGACCTCGACTTCCTTCTCGATGAAGTTCAGATAGTTGAGGATGTGCTCGTTGTCACTGACGTTGGCACCACGGGCGTAAACCAGTTTGGCCTTGTCGCCGACCGCGTTGGCCAGCCCTTCATAGACAGTGACCGACTGGTTGGGACGGCCCGCTGCCGACCAGCTGCCGAGCATGTCGAGGTGGCTTTGAGCCAATCCACCAATAACCGCGATGGTGCCTTGTTTCTTCAACGGCAGCGTGTCGTTCTGGTTCTTCAGCAGCACCAGTGTCTTGCGCGCAACATCGCGAGCCTCGGCACGGTGCAGGCGGTCGTCGGAATAGGTGTCTGCCGGGTCATCGGCAGCGACGCCGATTCGGCCGTAAGGAGCGGCGAACAGGCCCATGTCGTATTTTGCCCCAAGTACCTCACGCACGGCGCTGTCGATTTCCTTCATGGAAACCTCGCCGTCCTTGACCAGCCCGGGCAACTGCTCGCCATAGGCCACGTCGTTCATGCTCAGATCGACGCCAGCCTTGATCGCCAGCTTGGCGGCCTCGCGAAAGTC
The DNA here is from genome assembly GCF_001466905.1 of Pseudomonas sp. ICMP 3272. NCBI lineage: Bacteria > Pseudomonadati > Pseudomonadota > Gammaproteobacteria > Pseudomonadales > Pseudomonadaceae > Pseudomonas > Pseudomonas sp. ICMP 3272. The sequence goes on along the minus strand of NZ_LKEK01000041.1, from coordinate 65,477 downwards.
CTTGGCCACGCCGTGGTCGATCAGTTCCTTGATCGCGCCATGGTCGCTGATGGTCACGCCCTTGAAGCCCCAGTCCTTGCGCAGCAGATCCTGCATCAGCCATTTGTTGGCGGTCGACGGGACACCATTGATCGAGTTGAGCGCAACCATCACGCCGCCAGCCCCTGCATCGATGCCAGCCTTGTAGGGCGGCAGGTAGTCCTGATACATGCGCGTCATGCTCATGTCCACGGTGTTGTAGTCGCGTCCGCCTTCGACCGCGCCATACAGAGCGAAGTGCTTGACGGCAGCCATGATGCTGTCATTGGCTGCGATGTTCTTGCCCTGGAAAGACCGGACCATCACATCGGAAATGCGTGACACCAGGTAGGTGTCCTCGCCAAAGCCTTCGGAGCTGCGGCCCCAGCGTGGATCGCGGGAAATATCGACCATGGGCGCGAATGTCATGTCGATACTGTCAGCACTTGCCTCTTTAGCCGAAACCCGGCCCATCAGTGCGACGGCGTCCATGTCCCAGCTGGCGGCCATGCCCAGGCTGATCGGGAAAATCGTACGATGACCGTGAACCACGTCGTAGGCAAAAAACATCGGAATTTTCAGACGGCTTTTGGCGACAGCAGCTTCCTGCAGCGGACGATTTTCCGAGCGGGTAACGGAGTTGAACGTGCCGCCGATTCTTCCGGCAGCAATTTCCTTGAGAATTTGCGGCTGTGGCATGTCGGCGCTGATGCTGATCAAACGCAACTGGCCGATCTTTTCGTCCAGGGTCATTTGTTTCATGAGTTTGCCGATGAAGGCATTCTTGGCTTGAAGCGTTGTATTGTCCGTGGCGGCGCTTTGGGCCATCACCGACTGACTGGCCATCCCGACCAGCAAACCTAATAAACACAGCTTATTCATGAATGATTTCTCAAGGCTTTTGTCAGCAACTCGCGTTTAATATCCGACAGCCAGTTTTTGGGTTATGGACCTTTGGCGTTATGGTTCGTACAGGGCGCAAGGATAGTTGCCATCCGCTTCACTGTACGAAGTCCCCCAAGGTGTGTACGAAAATGGAGGTTTGATTGACTTTTGTACAAACCCTGTTCGATCAGCTATTGACCGCATCAGGCGTTGGCGATGGATTATGCCGGGGAACTTGTGTTTTGGCTAAGGCGTGTCGTTTCAATAGATTCAAAAAAGCACCGGAGGTCTGATTTTGAAGTCTGTTTCACAATGGATGTTGTACGTGGTGATGCTATTGGGAGGTGGGTTGCGTGCCGAGGCGGAGCCAACCGCGCTGGTTTTTCCGCCAATGACCGGCAGTGTGGTCGATGCTGCACAAATGCTCGACAGCCAGACCACGGTTCGTCTGGCCAGACTTCTGCGTGCCCATGAGCAGGCTACCGGTGAGCGCGTGGTAGTGGTCACCCTGGCCGATCTGCAGGGTACGAGCATCGAAGAGTTCGGTGCCCGACTCGGCGATGCCTGGAGCCTTGGGCCGCATGGCGAAGACGACAGCGTTCTGCTGGTGGTTTACCGTGACAAGCGCAAAGTATTTATGGAAGTCGGTGCTGCCCTGAAGGATCGTCTCAATGACGCCCAGGCCTCCTTGATCATGGATATGTTGATGACGCCCGAGTTTGACGACAATCGTTTTGCGGTCGGCATCGAGCGCGGCACACGGGCGGTTATTGCGGCTTTGGGCGGTCAGATACCGGATTATCCCGAACCGACGAGACAGATGTCCGAATATGAAGAGCAGACCAATGACGATCAGGTCTGGCTGATCGCGATTGTTCTGACCCTTATCGTGCTGGGCATCGTGATCATCAGTATCAAACGCGGTGCCGTTGCCCGGCCCGCACGTGACAGGGCCGCTGACCGCAATGGTGGTCGCTTTGGCGGTGGCGGGGCTTCGGGCAACTGGTAGCCGATCGATTGGTCAATGAGGGAAGCATGGCGTTATTGAACAGAGATGAACAGCGGCAGGTCGCCGAAGCGATTGATCGCGTCGAGCAGCGCACCGATGCCGAACTGGTTACGGTACTGGCTGCTCGTGCCGACGACTACGCGTACATGCCGCTGATCTGGGCCGGGTTGATCGGCCTGCTGCTGCCGGGCACGGTCAATTACTGCGTTCAGTGGTTGAGCGCGGACGAACTGATGCTGGCGCAAATGAGTACGTTCATTGTTGTGGCGCTGGTCTGCCGCGTTTCGAACGTGTCGGCCTTGCTGGTGCCGCTTTCGGTTCGGCGCTGGAGAGCCGGAAATCTGGCACGTCGGCAGTTTCTTGAACAAAACCTGCACAAGACCCATGACGGAACCGGCATTCTGGTTTTTGTCAGTGAGGCCGAACGGTATGTCGAAATTCTGGTTGATCATGGCATTGCCAGTCGTCTGCATGACGATACCTGGAAGGCGATGGTCGACGTATTTACCCAGCAGGTCAGAGACGGGCAGACCTTGCAGGGGTTTCTCGGCTGTATCCATGCCTGTGGCGAGTTGCTTGCCGATCACGTTCCAGTGACGCACGGCAGGAATGAGCTGCCGAATCGGCTGGTGGTGTTGGGGTAACGGCAAAAAGCAGATGTCGATTTTATCGACATCTGCCTTGCTTGAAAATCGTGCGGGTCAGACGATACGTTTTACGTCATAAAACGATTTTATGTAGGTCTTCAGTTGTTCGACATGCTGGCTGATCAACGCCGAAGCATCACTTGGCGATGTTATCTGATCCAGAAAATGATAGAGCGATTGATAAACCTTTTTCGCTTCTTGTACCCAAAGTGCTTTGCTCTGAGCGACGGCAGCGAGCCCTGTCAATTCGTCGAGTTTTTCCTTGATTACCTTTGTTTCCTGGGTAGACAGACGGGAGTCGTCGAGCAGGGCGTTATAGCGCGATCTTAGCCTGTCGCGCTCTCGAGTAAGATCAAGATAAGTCAGGGCGCTGCTGATCTTGTCGAGTAGTTTTTCGAGTCTGGCAATCCCTGCGGAGACCAGCGCAAGTTCTGGCGATGGTGTGATGATGAGCTGTAGCTCCTCCGGGGTAGGCAGTAGTTCCTTGAACAGGTCGGCAATGTTGTACTTTTCAAGCGTACTGATCGTTGCGTCAAGCAGGCGTCGGTCTTCAGCGATTAGAGCCATTGCGCTTTCTAAAGTGGCTGATCGTTGGGTGATGCTGTCGATCTGTTGCTGGAGTGTTTCCAGCAAACGATTGCTTTCCAGCGTCAGGTTGATCTGCGCCATATTATCGTTGTGCTCGGCAATGGCCGCCGCGCTGCGGCGTACCGCAGCTGTGATATTCGATACCTGCCGAATGCGCTGCCCGTTCAGCAGGTTGATCGCTTGTTGTTTCTGTTTGTCGCTGAGCGTTGCGTCGACCTCAATCAGTTGTTGTTTCTGATCGATCGGTTTCAGGTTTACAGTATTCAACTGCACGGTGATATTGGCCAGTTCCTGGCGATAGGCCTTGTCTGCGCTAATCAATGCGTCTTGAAGCGGCAGCATTTTTTCTTTCATGGCCGGCAGAAAGTTCAGCTTCAAACTGCTCACCTGCGCAAGAATATTCTGGCGGGCGGCTGTCATGACTTCGTTGTCAGGAGGGGTGAGGACCAACGGCTCACTCAGGGTTTCAGTGCTCATGATCATTGTCCTCTCTTGCCGGATTGCTGTTCGCGTTGAAACTGATCCAGTGCACTATCAAATATCTTGAGTAGCTGATTCGCCATGCCTCTTATTTCCCGCCAAGGTGTGACTACGCCTTGAAACTGCATAGCGAAAATCATCAGCGCCTGATCAGTCGTGATCGCTGAAAGTTCACTGGCAGAACGGTCGATATACGCCGCCAGCATGGTCCAGAGGTCTTTCAAATGGGTGGCGCTCTGGTGAGCGTCCATCATGCGAATATTCATGTCTTCAAACAGTATTTGCAGGCTGCGCACGGCGGCTGCCAAAGGAGATTTTTCTTCGAGTTTTTGAACTTTCTGGTTCTTGGAAGCCACCATTCGATTTTTTTCTTTTCGGATTTCCTCCGCTTGGGCGCCAAAAATGCCCCCCGTGATAGCGACCCCGATGGGCCCGCCGAAAAGACCCCAGGCAATATTATAAAGGGCGGTTTTATACTCGTTGTTTTTCTGCTCGATTTCCGTCGTCAGTTGTTCGATATCTTTTTCCAGGCCCTGGATCTGCTGGTCCAGATCAGAACAATTTGCCAGTTTCACCTTGTCATTGATGCCGGGAATGAGCTGGACGCTCAGGACGGTGCTGAACGTATCGATGTGGTCCGCCAGGGTTTGCGCAGCGTGCTGATGGTTTTTTATTTGTGACGCCGTTTTCTTCAGAAACTCTGCCAGCGTGATACACACCCTCTGATCGGTTTCACCCAGTGGTACCGGCTCAGTGTTACGGACCTCTTCGATGTTTAAATCGGCAACGGTCAGGTCCAGTTGTCTGGCAAAATCCATTTTTTCGATGTAGTTGATGATCTGTTCGCCCTGTCTCGAGAATTGGGTGGCAAACAATTCAATGGCGAACCCGCTGCGTTTGATGCCATCCTCGATACTGAGCCAGCTCTTGCCATGATTATTGATTGCCTGGTAAGTCACCAGCATATCTTTAGGCTCAAGCCCGGGAATGTAACTTCTTGTAAAACCCAATTGCTGTTCGACACGAGTAAGCGAAGTGGGAATGTTCAGGGCGTGACGCTCGTAACGCTTAAGACTGAGGATGTCTTCCCTGGTCAGAATAAGTGCCGCGCTCCGGCCTCCGTTTTTTTCATCATCGAGTATGACGCTCAAGTACTCTACGGGTTTTAAAGTAACCCGTGCGATATCTTCGTTTTCCAAGAGTGCTGCTTGACTCAACATACTGCACGTTCCTTGTACAAGTTATTCTGTTAGAGCAAAAAGCTCCAAGAGTGAGATCTGATTGTCTGTCATCAGTGAGGGCGACTATAAAGGTGTTTTTGCGCGGTACAAGTAATGGCTCGTGATTTTCGTCGTGATTGTTTTACAGGTTATGTGTGTTTCGCTTTGGTGTGTAGGTCCGTGCAAACAGTGTGTGTAGTCTTTGAAAAATAGAGGTGCCCTTGACGCGTCGACGCGCCTAAAATGCCGGTCTGATTTTTCGAGTCCCGGCCGGGACGTTTGAGGCACATTTTCAATGTCAGTCATTACCCCCACGTCATCCAACACTGCGACCGATCACCGCGCGCAGTTTCTCGGCCTGCTGGACACCAGCCTGTCGCAAAACTCGCTGATCAAGCTGGTGCTGGCCAAATACGTGGGCAGCGAGGCCGAATTACAGCGGGTCATCATTAAACCGCTGACCGTCAAGGAACAGCCATGCCTTACCTTTGTGTATCGCTACAAGACCCGCGATATCACCAAGAATTTCCCGCTTGCAGAAGCTGTGGGCGTTATTGCCAGCCTGATACCTGAATCGTTCAAAAACGCGCATCTGCTGTCGCTGACCGACGAGGTGCAGCTGGAATTCAGCAAGAAGGGCAAGACCACGCTGTTCAAAAGCAAGGCTCAGCAGGAGCGTGAAGCTCCTTCGGCCGGGCATGATCGTGAGAAAAAACGCTATCTGGAGCTGAGCCGCCCGTTCCTGGCCGACTTGGGTGTCACCAATCGGCAGCATGAACTGATCCCTGCGATGTCGCGCAAGTGGAAGCAGATCAACAAGTTCATCGAAGTGTTTTCCCATGCCTTGAGTTCATCGCCACTCAAGCTCGATCAACCGATCAAGGTGGCAGACTTCGGCTCAGGCAAGGGCTACCTGACCTTCGCGATCCATGACTACCTGTGCAATACCTTGCAGGCGCAAGGCCAGGTGACCGGTGTCGAGCTGCGTGAGGACATGGTCACCTTGTGCAACAACGCTGCGGCGGGTCTTGAACACCCCGGCCTGACGTTCCAGCACGGCGATGTGCGTACTGTCGCGCCCAGCGCGCTGGATGTGATGATCGCGCTGCATGCCTGTGACATCGCAACCGACTACGCCATTCATATGGGCATTCGCTCCGGCGCCTCGATCATCATGTGCTCGCCGTGCTGCCACAAACAGATTCGCCTGCAGATCCAGAGTCCGGCCTTGCTGAAACCGATGTTGCAATACGGACTGCATATGGGCCAGCAGGCAGAAATGGTCACGGACAGCCTGCGTGCCTTGTTGCTGGAAGCGTGCGGTTACGAAACCAAGGTCTTTGAGTTCATCTCTCTGGAGCACACCAACAAGAACAAGATGATCCTGGCGGTCAAGCGCGCCGAATCGGTCAACCCTGACCTGTTGATCGCGCGTATCCAGGAACTGAAGACGTTTTACGGCATCAGCGAGCAGTGCCTTGAAACGCTGCTGAGGGCGGACGGCTTCATCGGCTGAAATAGCCACCCTGCACACGTAGGACCGAAGAATCTTCGACCAACGGTCTGCTATCGGGCTGCTTCGTTGCGCCAGGTCAATGGTTGTACCTCGCACACGGCGGATGCTTGAGCTATCACCCAAGCATCCGAGCTACCCACGAGGGTCCGTTATGATCAGCACCTTTTTCATCCCCGCAGTGAACATCATCGGCACTGGCTGCATTGATGAAGCCATGCTCGCCATTCGCAAATACGGATTTCTCAAGGCGTTGATCGTGACCGACGCAGGGCTGGCCAAGGCCGGGGTGGCCAGTCAGGTCGCGGGGCTGTTGGTGGAGCAGGGCATCGACTCGGTGGTGTATGACGGTGCCAGACCCAATCCGACCATCGCCAACGTCGAGAACGGTCTGGCCTTGCTGCGGGAACGCCAGTGCGATTTCGTGATTTCTCTGGGCGGCGGTTCACCTCATGACTGCGCCAAGGGAATTGCCCTGTGCGCCAGTAACTGTGGGCATATCAGTGATTATGAAGGCGTCGACCGTTCGGCAAAACCCCAGTTGCCGCTGATTGCGATCAACACCACCGCCGGAACCGCCAGCGAAATGACCCGCTTCTGCATCATCACCGACGAAGCGCGCCACGTAAAAATGGCCATCATTGACCGTAACGTGACGCCACTGTTATCCGTAAACGACCCGAACATGATGATTGCCATGCCCAAGTCACTGACCGCCGCCACCGGTATGGATGCCTTGACTCACGCGATAGAGGCCTATGTCTCGACGGCTGCCACTCCGATCACGGATGCCTGCGCGTTGCAGGCCATGGCACTGATTGCCAACAATCTGCGCGACGCCTTCACCAATGGAGCGAACATTACTGCGCGCGAGAACATGGCCTACGCACAGTTTCTGGCCGGCATGGCGTTCAACAACGCATCATTGGGCTATGTACACGCCATGGCGCATCAACTGGGCGGCTTCTATGATTTGCCGCACGGTGTGTGCAACGCCGTATTGCTGCCTCATGTTCAGCGTTTCAATGCGAGCGTCAGCGCTGCGCGGCTGACTGATGTTGCACATGCGATGGGCTGCAATATTCGTGGTCTTTCTCCGCAAGAAGGCGCTCAGGCGGCAATCGAGGCCATTCGCGCACTGTCGGCTGCCGTGGACATCCCGGCGGGGCTGGCGGTGCTTGGCGTCAAGGAAGAGGATTTTCCGATCCTGGCCACCAATGCCCTGAAAGATGCGTGCGGTCTGACCAATCCGCGTCGTGCCGATCTTGAGCAGATTCAGGAGATATTTCGTCAGGCAATGTGATCAACCGCAACAGACAGGCTAAAAATGGCAACGCTCTTACCCTACACATTTTCGGCCCGGAATATCTGTCTGGATATTTTCGACAGCAACGTACCGCGTTACTTTGATCCTGCGGAGCGCGAGCAATTTGCAAGCTTCCTGCTGGCACCGTTGGGTCATTACTTCGTTGTCGAGCGTGATGGCGATGTTCTGGCTTGCGGGGGATACCTCGTGCTGTCAGACCCGTCAGTGGCCGAGCTTACATGGGGCATGGTCCACAGTGAGCAACACGGTAGCGGCCTGGGCAGGTTTCTGACCCAGGCGAGACTTGATGTCGTAAGGTCATTACCGGGCGTTACCCGTTCCCACATCGATACCAGCCAGCACGTTCAGGGCTTCTACTTGAATCTGGGGTTTGTCGTGACCTCTGTCGAAGTGGACGGGCATGGTCCTGGAATCGACAGTATCAGAATGGAGCTGGCGTTTTCGTGAGTGATGCTCGCGGCTGAACAGAGCCTGACGAAGGCTACAGAATACGAGTAAGGCAGGCCGCTCTGCGTTTAGCATTCAGACTGTTTTCGCGACCCTTCGCGAATGGGACTGGAAGTTCAACAAATGAGGCTTTTGGGTGCTCTTTTGCAATGCGTTTCTGCTGTGTTCCTGATGCTGTCGGGGGCGCAATACCTGGAGGCAGCGGACTTGCCTGAAGGTTTTGCCAAAGGGGTTACGGGGGGCGGAGCCGCCGCGGCAGTACACCCTTCGACACTTGATCAGCTTCGGTCTGCACTGTGCGCGTCTTACGACTCGCGCGGTGCCTGTACCGATGAAACTCCGCGGGTCATTGTGCTGGAGCACCTGTTCGATTTTCGCGGGAGTCTCGTTGCAAAAGGCAGCGCCGAAACCACCGAACCGGGTTGCATGGTCAAACAGTGTCCGCATGGCGGCGAGCAGCTTGCACTCAATGGTCCCAACAACTTCTGCCAATCCAGGCCACCGGTCATGGTGACCTACGACAATGCAGGGCTGAAGCCACTGAAAGTCGGATCGAACAAGACCCTGATAGGCGTGGGCAAAAAGGCTGGTATCCAAGGTGCGGGGCTGTTCATCGGTGACGGCGCACATAACGTGATTGTCCGTAACCTGACGCTCTCAGACATCAACCCGAGTGTCGTATGGGGCGGAGATGCGCTCACTCTGAACAAGGCCGATGGCGTGTGGATTGACCACAACACCTTCGCGCGTATCGGCAGACAAATGATCGTGACAGGCTGGGGCACTGCTTCACACGTCACCATTTCCAGCAATGAATTCGACGGTCGCACGCCTTACTCGTCGACCTGCGATGGTCATCATTACTGGGTCTGGCTGTTCCTCGGCAGTCAGGACACGCTGACGCTGTCGAAAAACTACATACACGACGCTTCGGGAAGAGCGCCGCATTCCGGAGGCATGAATAATGCGCAAGTCCGCGCTCAACTGGTCAATAACGTTTTTCAGCGCATGACCTACCAGGGCGCAATCATGTCGCGGACTTCATCCTCACAGTTGCTGGTGGAAGGGAATGATTTTGAAAACGTAGCTCATCCACTGTTCAACGACACGGATCAGCCGGGTACCGCGTTTGCTTTGTTTGGTCCGGGTCCAGCTGGCGCAAATGATGTATGTATGGGTGTTATTGGAAGAGCGTGTGTGGCGAATCAGCAACAGATGAGTGGCGATGACTATCGTCCTCAGGACACATCTGTGCTGGAGGCTTTCAGGGATTATCGGCAGTTTCTGGTGGTGCCGGTTTCGGCGCAAGAGGCCAGGGCGCGCGTACCGGAAGACGCAGGCGTGGGGAAGGTAGGTGTTGGTTTACGATGATGATTTCAATAGTTGAGTCGTATCGATCATCGAATAAACCGACTCACTGCCGGTCTTCATTTTGTGAAACAGTTTCAGGTCCACCAAACCATTCAGTACAGTTGCCGCTGTATTGTAAGCACACCCCAGCTTGTTTTTGACATCGGTCACGGTGAAAGACTTTATGTCTGATGAGTTGGCCACGTTGAAGATGATTCGTTGTTTGTCGGACAGCTTCGTGTACAGCCCCGACTCGTAAAGGAACGCGTTGAAGCGATCAATTGCAGCCACGTTCGCTTCGTGATTTCTCATAAACTCTTTGATGGCCCGCGCAATGACCTGGCACTGATAGTCGATGAAGTACGTCAGGTCCATGTCATCCGTTTCGGTGTACAGGTAGCTTTTTCCATACTTGATCGGAGCGATTTTCAGAAGCGTGCTGATGGCGATATACCTGAATCCGCCAAAACCACATTTGAACAGGTACCAATAAAATAACGACCTGGCGACTCGACCGTTGCCATCGTGAAACGGGTGCTCATAACCAATCACGAAATGGAGGATGACTGCTTTTATCAGCGGATGAATGTAGGTTGGACTGTCCAGGTCCGAGTGCTCGCTATTCGCCCACGCAATAACCGACAGAAGCCGTTTCTGAATGCCTTGAGCGGGCGGTGGCTGATGAACAATGTTTCCGTTTCCATCCTCGACAACAACGTCATCCACTGACCGTAATTCGCCTGGACAATAACGCTCGTCTTCTATCCCTTCGACACCCACCTGATGCAGGTCGGTTATCAGCTCAAGCGACAGTTCCTGGTCCCGGCATTCCCACGCATGTTGCATCATCCGGAAATTACCGATGATCATCTTTTCGTCGGGAGTCCGGGCGCTACGCTTTCTTTTCAGCAACTCCTTTGCTGCTTTGGTAGTCGTTGCAGCCCCCTCAAGCTGGCTGCTGCTGATCGCCTCGTCTTCGACCAGATCGTTAAGCAGGTACGTCAGTTGCCTGGACTCTCCAATTCTGGAGCACATCCATTCCAGCGCCGCTGTGGTCGTATTCTGGTCACCGGCAGAGACAGCCATTTGCATTGCAGGCGTATAGAGAAAGCCGCAGGGCCGAGATGGTTCACCCAGAGATATGGCCGTGACTAGCTGGCGATTTCTGGCTTGCCTGACGACCGACCAGGCCAGAGCTGCATCCAGCGATTTAGGAAATCTGAAACGCAGTTTATCGAAATGCAGATAACGTCCCTGCGCATCGAAGGGCTGCGCAAGCTCAAGGTAGGCGTCTGCCTGATCGGCGTGATCGCTGATAATCATGGCGAACGGATTCTGGATGAGCGCAGGCGGCGACTTGACCATGATTTCAAATTTCCAGGAATTTGAGATGGAGAGTACGGAGGTTGGGGTTTTATTTCAATTTTTTGCAAAATTGAAATAAGTATCAAAGCGAAACCGGGCACTCTATCTGGAGTGTCTACCCACTATTCGAGCCGCCACCGCCGATCACCTCTATACCGCCCACCCCAGCGTGATCGCTGTCAGCGTCAAATAGCGTAAAGCTTTTGCAAAAGTGACGACGAGAAGAAAGCTCCAAAGCGGTTCGCGCATGACACCGGCGATCATGGTGATCGGGTCACCGATGATGGGCACCCAACTGAGCAGCAATGCCCAGCGTCCATGGTGCCTGTAAATAATTTGCGCTTTGTCGAGGTGTCGCTCGCTGATGGGGAACCAGCGCTTGTGCCGAAAGCGTTCAATCGAGCGCCCTAGATACCAGTTCACGACCGACCCCAGAACATTGCCCGTCGTTGCCGTCACCAAAAGAAGAGTCGTCGCGTAGCGTTCCGAAAGGAGCATACCGGCCAGCATTGCTTCAGACTGCAGCGGCAGAAGCGTTGCGGCACCAAATGCCACGGCAAAGAGGCCCAGATAGCTGGTCAGCTCGAACACGATGTCATCTCACGAATACAATCCGTTCCAGCCGTGGACACCCACGTACACGCCGACGCAAATGATCAACACGCTGGAAAGATACGGAGCTCGTCGGGCAGCTGCATTGAGCCAGGGAAAACGGCTTGATGCTTTGCGAGCGCCGATAGCGGCAGCGGCTCCGACAGTCACCAAAGTGATTGCCAAACCAATGCTGAAACAAAGCACCATCGCGGCCCCCAGCGTGACTTGCTTCACTTGCAGGCACAGCAGCAAAACAGTGATTGCGGCTGGGCAAGGGATGAGCCCGCCGGTCAAACCGAACATCAGAATCTGACCGTTGCTGACCTCTCGGTGGGTGAACCGCTTGCGAATGTCTTCGGCATGGGCCTTCTCATGAGCATCCTGATAGCCCTCGGCAGCCAGCGTGAATCTTTGCGGATTGCCGTGATCATGGCTATGGCCGTGCTGGTGTTCCAGGTCATGGTCATGGCTTTGGTGGTGTATTTCGTGGTCGTGGTGATCGCTGTGGGCACCGTTTTCTTCTTCGAATTTAAACAGCTGCTCGCCACGCCATGTGCGCCACAGCATCCACAGCGCGATGGCGATGATCAGCGCTGAGGACGCAAGTTGAAAGTAGGGCTCGGTCGTTTCGGCATCCAGGCCCTGACCCAAATACATGCCGCCGATGGCGACCAACCAGACAACAGCGGTATGGGAAAGCGTTGCCGCCAGCGCGAGCATGACAGCCTGCTTCACCGATCCCCGAATGGCCACGATGAATGCCGCCATCATGGTTTTGGAGTGCCCCGGCTCCAGGCCGTGCAATGCCCCTAAAAGGACGGCGCTGGGGAAGTACAGCCAGGCGTTGGCACCGCCTCGCTGCAATAAATCGGCAAAGTCGGGCATGTGAGGCCTTACAGGTATTTAGTGATTTGCTTGAAGGCTTCAAGTGGCGCTCGCTCGCCTTTGGCAAGAGCCCCCATGGTGTTTTCAAGGCAGTGATCGATATGATCCTGGATCAGCGTGCGTTTCGCCTGACATATCGCTTTCTCGACGGCATGAAGCTGTTGAGCAATGTTCACGCATTCGCGGCCGTCTTCGATCATGGTGATGATGCTTCGCAAGTGGCCGTCTGCACGCTTGAGACGTTTGATGATCGCCTCGTGTGACTGGTGCGTATGGTCATACGGATGTTCGTGCTCACTCATCGCTTGAGCCTGTTGGGTGAATGATCCAGGCTGACACCTTATCCTCCCCGGGGGGATAAGGTCAAAGGTGTTGCGCCTGACGTTACTATTTGGTTGATTGAGGATGGGACTGGCGGGGTGTTGGTTACCCTCAGGCCCCTCTGAACTTGATGGCTTGGGTGCAACGGATAGTGGCCTGTTAACGCTCGCAGGTCATCTTCAAAAAACTGTCAGGTAGTTGATTTCAGTTTCCAGGGTTCTGACGCTTGAGCTGGCGCGAGCACGTGCTTCCTGCCAAGTCGTTAGCATGTACCCAAGCTTGGTAAGTCGTCATTCCAGACGCTGCGTACTATCGCTTTTTCGGCGGTCAGGTGGCTGGAACGCGTTGATGTATGGATATCAGTCTGACTGAAGATAGAGGCGATACTGAACATGAGCAGCTATGCGAAGAAGCGTAGATCCCGCTCGGACAGCGGTAGAGGTTGTCACGCTACGTGCCATTCGGAGATTTGAGGAGAATTAACGTGTCAGGAGAGAAATGGAGCGGGTAGAGGGAATCGAACCCTCAACTAAAGCTTGGGAAGCTTTCGTTTTACCACTAAACTATACCCGCTCTGGGACCTGCTCTGAGCGGCTGACTTTGTACCAGAACCCTGCCTTTATTTGAAGCGCTAATTTCACCGCGCAGCGATTCCCTCCTGATCACACCCTCGCACACCCCCCGCCAGCTGCACATGCGTGTGGGCTGACGGAGAGGCGTTGACGTGTTTCAGAAGGCGAAAGCATGGTGGCCCTGAACCCGGTTGTAGACGCTGGATGACGCTTGTGCCGGTTGCAGGAAGTTCATGAGCGCCTGTTTCGAGTCGCGGCAGGCGGCCTTGTGTTCCATGTCCAGAAAGTGGCCTGTGGCTTCGATGGTGCTGAAGCTGCAGTTCTGCAGGTATCGGGAGAACTGCGCGGCGTCGTTCGCGGAGGTGTACTCGTCCCAGGCGCCATTGATGAACAGTACCGGTGCCTTGATGCGCTTTCCTGCTGTCAGGTAATTGTCCGGGTCAAGCTCGAGTACCTGACTGAAGTGATAGTGCATCTGGTCATATTCATGACCGTCCAGGCTGCTGACGTGGCGATAGTTGACGCGCTTGAACAGCGACGGCAGGTGTTTGCCGATAGTGTTGTTGATCAGATGCCCCATGTCGTAACGGCTATGTGCGCCGAGGTAGTCAAGGCCTTTGTCCAGGTACTCGCGCATGGCACCGTTGATAACCGGTGAGAACGAGCTGATGACCGCGCTTTCGATGCGTCTTGGTTGATGCGCCAGCGCAACCAGCGTAGCTGCGCCGCCCCAGGAGAAGGACAGAACGTGCTCGGCGTTGAAATGGTCGATCAGTTCCAGCAACAGCTGACCTTCCTCTTCCCGGGTCAGCGGTGCGCCGTGCACGTTGTGTGGCTTGGACCTGCCCGAGTAAGGCTGGTCATAGAGCACCACGTTGAATGTGGGGTAAAGGTTGCGGACGGTCTGAGCAAATGACGCGGTGGTGGCCAGTGAGCCGTTGACCAGAATGATGGTCTTTGCGGCGGCATCGGTGTGATAGAACTCGGTATAAACCCGAAACTGTCCTTGTATGTCCAGCACTGCTTTTTCTGGCGACATAGGTGTAACTCCTGGCGTAAACAGGTAAGCGTGCACATGACGTTGCACGAGTTTCGTGACAGGCAGGCGATAGCCGATTAAAGGCCCATGTCGATCCGATAAGCTGTTCGACAGGTATTGTTATTGGCGGGCAATGTGTCGCGAGCCAGCGGCTCGATACGACAAAGTGTTTCTTGGAATAATGGATTGACTCATCAGTCGCATAAGGACTGACAATCCCAGTCAAGCAGTCGATCCGTTAACCCGCAAGTGTCATTCGTACCTTGTTTGCGTAATCCGCCAAACGGTTGTGACTTTTCAGAACAGGCTGATTTCCGTAGCGTGCAACGCGCGGTAGCTGCCGGGTGCCAAGGCTGAGTCCAGCGCCAGCTCGCCAATATTCTCCCGGTGCAGGCGCAGCACTTTGTTATCGAAGTGACCGAACATCCGTTTCACCTGGTGATAGCGACCTTCCACAATAGTCAGGCGTGCGCTACGTGGCCCCAGCAGGGTTAATTGCGCCGGTTGCGTGGTGATGTTCTCAAATGAAAAATACATTCCAGCAGCGAATGTGGCCGCGTAGCGTTCGTCGATCGGTTGTTCGGTCTCGACGTAATACACTTTGGGCATTTTTGTCTGCGGCTGGGTGAGGCGTCGTGACCATTGACCATCGTTGGTAATCAGCATCAGGCCAGTGGTGTTGAAGTCCAGCCGCCCGGCGATATGCAGCTCGTGTCTGTCAGGCTCGTCCAGCAAGTCGAGGACTGTCGGGTGCTGTGTATCAACTGTCGCGCTGACGCAGCCTTCAGGTTTGTGCAGCATGAAATAGCGGGCAGTTTTGCCGGCTTGCAGTATTTCCCCGTCGAGTGCTACGCAACTGAACTCACGGACTTCGTGGTGCGGGTCGCTGGTTGTTTGCCCGTCTACTTGCACCCGCCCGCTGGCCAGCGCCAGGCGCACGCTTTTGCGATTGAGGCTTGGCAGGTTACTAAGGAAGCGATCAAGACGCATGGCGATAGTGGCTGGCAGGGGATGGGGGGCGCATCTTACTCGTTGATCCGGTCGGCAGGCTGGCCGGATGCGGCCTCCTGGATTCCGGCGCAACGCGGACACAGACACGCCTTGTCGCGAATGTCCGCAGGCAAGGCTTCAAGCAAAGCAGGGTCGATGCTTTCCGAAAAGCACCAGCAGGCCTGGTCTGCCGTACGCGGGTCAGCCAGGCTGCACTGGTTGCTGAAACCGCACAGAGGGCAAAGGCGTGTGTCGTTCATGGCGATTGTCTTGCTCGATGATCGGGGCAGTTGGTTCAGGCGCTTCTGCCAATTGGCTATGTTGCAGGGGGATGATAAACCGGTGCGCGGCGCAACAGTGCAGATATTGCTGCGCATCGGCAGTGCACCAGCAACACCCTGTCGTAATGAATGCCCTGTGTCGACAGGCTGTGGAACAGGTCGCTCAACGAAGGGGGCGCCTTGCCGAAGCGGTTGCGTACCGTCAGTACATCCATTGGCGTTGGCGGTAACCAGCCCTTGAGGGGCGATGCGTTCGAGTTGCCTACCACCCGTGCAATATCGTCATAGGTTTCGTAACTGGCTGTCTGGAACTTGGACAGGCTGTAGTTCTTCAGCCTGCCAGGCAACGACGTGCCCGCGAGTATCTTGTCAGTCATCAACAATGGCTCATGCGCGGCTACTGAATACATCAGGATATTTTCCTTTGTATTGGAAATGGCAAACGGCCGGGCATTCTTGTTGACGATACGGTGCAATTTGGGGTCGACCAATTCATAACCATGCGGCGCATAGGTGCGGATCTCCGTGCCGTTGGGGATCTTCACTGTCGTAGCCCACGGCGTGTAGTACCCGTGGGTGCTGACCACCAGTGTCCGCGCCTGACCTCTGTCCGACGTCCAGAGCAGGAAACGACGGCCCAGCTTCCAGGCATGAACCGGCAACAAAGCGGGCGATACTATGCCAGTGATAGTCCAGCGTTTTAGCAGGGCGTCGGTATGAAAGAATTTTTCCAGTCGTGTCTGGCGCGGTTTTAATGGCCGCGCGCCTAAACGGCTGGAGCCTCGTGAGCCACCGGACAACGCTAAAGACGCCCCCGCTGTATGAGCGGCAGGTTTGACTATTTTGGTCAGTGTGCGCAGTAGTCTCGGTGTCTGCGGCCCAAGCTGTAACAAGCCCAGCGATAATGTTGCCAGCAGCGCCTGATTCTTTTCTGCGTAACGACTGCCCGGCAAATTCGCGGAGGCAACGCTCAGTGCAGTAAGGCCGACATCCGCTGCCAGCGACGCTAAAAACGCCGGTGTCAGCAACAGAGACATGGGCACCAGCAAACGCTGTAAATGGTGTAGACGGTCTGTCCAGTACGCCAGCGAAACCTGTTCGCAGGTCACGATCTGCTCCTGTGCATCAGCCAGCGAATTCTGTTTCATGAGTTGATGCAGATAATCGAACGGCGAGCCCTCCAGTTTTTTTTCACACAATGAGTGGTGCAGGGCTTTTCGAGTGTCAGGGTTGTACAGTGCATCCGTCCACGGGCGCAGTATGGAGACGGGCGGGCCTGGTGCCTGAACGCCGGCCCATAGCTTGAACAGGTAGTGCAGACGTTGGTGGTGGCGCACGGGAACGTAGCGCATCACGGCTTCACGCCAGTCCGGTTGGGCGGTCTTCAGGTTCAGATAGCGTTCAAGTGCATCGTCGTCCGAAAACTCGATAAAGGCTTCGGGATACCCAGGCTGATAGAGCACCTTCGGTTTACCGGGTTGCTCAAGTATCAACAGCCCGGTGTATTGATATTCCATGCCGTCGATCAGCGAGCCTTGAACGAAGAAGCCAAGTACCAGCCAGTGATTGGGCGCAGAAGGGGCGAGCGCTTCAACGACTTGATCGAAACCGCTGCGTTTGAGGCTACCGCGCTTCAGGCTGATCAGCGCCTGATGGATAAAGGCTGATTTGAGTGCCTGTTCGATGGCTTCTTTTTGTTGTCCCCAGAACGCTTGAATACGTGTGGTCATCCAGCTCAGGAAATCGAATGCCTTGATATAGTCTTCAAGTGCCTGCGGCGTGATCGCCAAACTCTGGCCCTGAGCGCGTACGCCCTGGCCGGTGGTGTCGAGAAAGACCTCTGTAATACCGTCGTGATCAATATAGCCCTCGGGATAATCGACCCTGTAGTTGATCACCAGCGCTTCGCTCAGGCTGATCGGTTTTTCATCGGGCGTATGAACATGCGTGGCTGGATTGCGGGCTCCGCCCAGCGGGCTGATCGAGTTACCGGGTAGATAGGCGATGAACACGTGGTCAGGGTTGAGCGTCAGACCGTGATGTTCCAGCAGATAAGTCGCCATGATTTGTGCAGCCATTCTGGAGGCCGAGGGGATGTGTTCCAGAAGAGCAGGGTTGGTCTGCCAGAGGTCTACCGCCCCGGCCAGCTTGAGGCTGCGCGATACCGTCTTGAGCAGGTCGATGTTCTGGCTGTTGAGCTGTGTCTCGGCGAATGATGCCTGGGTCAGTTCGGTAAAAACGTCTTCTGCGAGCAGCGGCGCGCTGGCAACGATGCCTGCGCCCTGATCAAGCGCATGCAAGGCGTAGCCATAGAGCTTTGAGGCATTCAGGGCCGCCAGCAGCCTGTTGGTCATCTGGTCCGGATCATCGCTGATGTATTCGATGACGTTGCCCTTGGCACTCAGTATGTGAATGAAACAATGGGAGGTGGTTTTCGACCTGACCTGAAAAATGCCCGGTACCGTTTCGCCGTTGAGTGACAAGATTCGAACCTCGGATTTCTCACCGCGACCGCTCTGTTCCAGTGTCGCTACGTCAGCAGGGAAATCGCTGAGCCCCAGGGCGTCCAGCGTCAGGAAATAGCCGTCGCGGCTGATGTGCCCGTGGAAGAACCGGTGAGCCAGCGCATCCAGAAAACCCAACCGCGACAAGGTGCGGCAGGTGACTGTATGCCGTGTCCTGAAAGCCTCCAGAGCCATGCTGTAGTCTCGATCCAGCGGTGTCTCGCTGATCCACTTGAGCACCTGCCTTGCGCTCAGTAACGGGGTTTCCTCGGACAAGGGCGTGTCGATGATTTCACTGCGATACAGCGCCACGAACTGTTCCGGATCGAAGATCGCCAACGCCACGTTGGTCAGCGACAGGGCAATGCTGTAACGCTCATGCCCCTCGTCGTTCAGTGCGGGCAGGGTCTGCGTGCTGAACGTTATCCGCAGCGTGTCCGGGTCCAGCGTCTTGCCGGTCTTTTGTTCGAGCAGCATGATGAGTTGTTGGCGGACATAGTGTTTTCGAGTCGGCGGGAAGTCCATATCCAGCTGGCAGGCTTCAAGGAGCAAGGCCGAGTTGGCGATCAGCTCGAAGCCCGGGCTTTTGCGCAGTGCGTCGAGCGTGCGCTCGATGCGTGTGGTCGTATTTCGCGTCGCTTGCGTATCGTGCTTCTCGGCCAGCGGCGGCAGTGGCTGTTCACGGGATGGAAACCGGAGCGCAGGCAGGGTAAAGGGCGCCGAGGCATTGAGCGTATCGTGTCGGTTGTGACTGTACTCTGGCAGCAGAACGCTTGGCTGTTCCAGCAGAAACGATGAGGCGTGAAAGAGGGTGTCCTGGCGAAGCGGACTCCAGATGTGGTTCATGACGGCTGGTCGAAGTGAGTGGATGCGCACTATGTCGGCAAGGCCATCCGAACATGACATAACTATGTAGTAGTGGCAGAGCCTTCTAGGCAACAGAGCCGTTTCAGACAGGGCGGCATGTCAGAGCATGCCGCCTTTTCGCTTACATCTGTTGCAAGTGGGCACGCCAGCCGCCGAGATGGCTGATGTCGCGAGCACCTGTCAGGCCGTAGGCTTCACAGATAAACCCGGTCTCCCAGCGACCATCGGCCAGTTGCACCTTACCCAGGCCCAACGGTGCCGGAATGCCGGTCAGAAACGAACCCAGCTCGACACTGGGCAACTCCCAGACTTCCACCTCAATGGCCACACCGTCTTCGGCCACCCGTACCATGCCTGGACGAAATGGCGGGCCACCGGCCAGCGCGAACAACTTATAGTCGGCTGAGCTGTGTGTGGACTCCAGCAAGCGGGCACCGCGTCGCTTGAGCTGCCAGTTCAACGCCAGTCCGTTCAGATGCGCGCCGCAGACCACCAACCGGGCCATATCGTTACCTGCTGCGGTCTTCGGCGCGGGCAATCGAGATGCTTCACCGCCGATCAAAGGCAAGTCGGTGTGCCGCTGGAAAGCATCGGCCAGGCTGAGCAGGTATTGATCGGTGAATGCCCGTCCGAACAACGTAATGCCCCACGGCAGGCCGTTGCTCATGAATGCGCTGGGCACGGCGATAGCGGCGTAGTCGAGCAGGTTGACGAAGTTCGTGTAATAGCCCAGCTCAGAATTGCGCAGCACCGGCTCCGCAGCCAGTTCTGCTGACGTTACCGGGCGGCCGATGCTCGGCGTTACCACACAATCCAGCCCTTCAAGCGCCCGATCGCAAATCGCCTTGAGCGCCTGCAAACGGTATTGCGCGCGAAACGTATCGACCCCGCTGACCTGGGGTGCTTTGGCCAGCACGTCGCGAATCACTGGTAATACCGCGTCGGGATGCTCTTCCATTAATTGTCCGGCTACGCTGTAGCGCTCTGCCACCCACGGGCCCTCATACAGCAGCCGCGCAGCTTCGAGAAACGGCGACAGGTCTACGGTGACAGCTTCGCCGCCCAGCGCAGTGAGATGGGCGATGGCCGCGCTGAACAGCCTCGGTCCTTCGGTACAACCAAAGAATTCCAGATCTTCAGCGCGCGGTACGCCGAAGCGAAACGGCCGAGGTGCGCCGAAAGCCGAAACGTCATTCCACTGCGGGTTGCGTCGGCTGTATTCATCGTGCGGATCAAGCGTGGCAACCAGCCCCAGCAACTGGCTGGCCTCCCTTGCTGTGGCAGTAAAGATCGACACGCAATCCTGCGTACGGCAAGCAGGTACGACACCAGCGGTGGAAATCAGCCCCTTGCTGGCTTTCAGCCCCACCAGATTGTTCAACGCTGCGGGCACACGGCCCGACCCCGCCGTGTCGGTGCCCAGCGAAAAGCTACTGACCCCCAGCGCGACGGCCAGTGACGAGCCGGAACTTGAGCCGCCGGACGGGTACTCTTTCAAGACACTGTTAGGGCAGGCGCCATAGGGCGAGCGGCTGCCATTCAGGCCGGTGGCGAACTGGTCCAGATTGGTCTTGCCCATGGGCACCGCCCCCAGCGCGATCAATTGCTCGACGATGGTCGCCGAGCGCTCTGGGGTGTAGGCGTACGCCGGGCAGGCAGCGGTGGTCGCAATGGCGGCCAGATCAATGTTGTCCTTGATCGCGAAGGGCACGCCATACAGTGGCAGGCTTTGAACATCGCGATTTTCCAGCGCGGCCAGATAAGGCTCCAGTTCAGCCGGGCTGAGCAGGTGAATGAACAGGTGATAATCCGCGTTGAGCGTTGCGGCTTTTTCCCGTAGCGCCAGAATCAGCTGGCGTGGGGAAATCTGGCCGGACAGGTAGGCAGTGCGTACAGTATCCAGGCGCAGGTCATTGGGCAGTGCTGTGTCGTTCATGACGCGATTCCATTGAAAGTGAAAAATTGATGGGTTCAGTCTGCTGCCAGCACCACCACCCGTTGCCCTGCGCGTACTGCCGAGCCGGGTTGCACCCGGACTTCCTGCACCACTCCTGCGACCGGCGCGAGCAGGGGGATTTCCATTTTCATGGACTCCAGAATCACCAGCACATCACCCGCTTCGACACGCTCGCCGGGTTGCACCTGGACCTGCCAGAGATTGCCTGCGATATGGCTGTCGACGCCTTGCTGACCTGTTTGCAGAGGCAGTTCTTCGGTGTTTGGGGCGACGCCTTCATCGCTCTGGAAGTCGGCCTGGCCGTTGGCGATCCAGCGTTCGCGTTCGGCGTTGAACGCGGACTGTTGCTGAGCACGGAATGCCGTGATGCCTTCGGCTTCGCGGGTCAGGAAGGCCTGGTAGTCAGCCATGTTCAAGGTGCTGTGTTCGATGTTCAGATCGAAGCGGCCCAGCGGGAAATCGCGACGGATGCGTAGCAATTCGTCGGCGCTGACCGGGTAGAAGCGGATCTGGTCGAAAAAGCGCAGCAGCCATGGCTTGCCCTCGAAGGCGGCAACGGCGCGGTAGCGATTCCACATCTGCAGCGTGCGTCCGACGAATTGATAGCCGCCGGGGCCTTCCATGCCGTACACACACATGTAGGCGCCACCGATGCCGACCGAATTCTCGGCGGTCCAGGTGCGCGCCGGGTTGTACTTGGTGGTCACTAATCGATGACGCGGGTCCAGAGGCGTGGCGACCGGTGCGCCGAGGTACACATCGCCCAGCCCCATGACCAGATAACTGGCGTCGAACACCGTACGCTGCACCTCGTCAAGATTGGGCAGGTCGTTGATGCGCCGGATGAACTCCAGGTTGCTCGGGCACCACGGTGCGTCCTTGCGCACGGTGGTCATGTACTTCTCGATGGCCAGCTGACAGGCCGGGTCATCCCAGGACAAGGGCAGATGGACGATGCGCGACGCCACTTGCAGGTCTTTCGCTGCGCACACTGCGTCCCACTCTCCGGCGACGATGTCGAGCAATTGCCGGAGCGGCAGTTGTTCGGGGCGGTAATGGACTTGCAGCGAACGAATACCTGGCGTCAGGTCAATCACGCCCTCCAGTTGCTTGGCCTCCAGCGCCAGCATCAAGGCATGGCCGCGCAGGCGCAGCACCAGATCCAGCTCTGGCGCACCGATTTCCAGCAGCAGATGGGTATCGCCGGACAGGCGTGCGACCAGGCGTTTATCGTCCTGACCGATGTCGAGAATGATCGGGGAGGGCAGATCCTCTATGCGGACAACTTCGCTTTCACAGGAGTTTGCGGTGCCTTGTGGGAGTGAGCTTGCTCGCGAAGAGGTCGGTACAGCCGATGTATTTTCTGCGTGTGGAATATCGCTTTCGCGAGCAAGCTCGCTCCCACGTGGGTCCATCGTTGAATTCATCGCTGCATGACATGCCTCGACACTCACCGGATGAAACCGGACCTTGTCTCCAGCCTTCAACTGCCCCAGCTGCCACAAGTCCGCTTCGATAATGGTTACCGGGCACACGAACCCACCCAGGCTCGGTCCGTCCGGGCCGAGGATCACGGGCATATCGCCGGTGAAATCCACCGCGCCGATCGCATAGGGGTTGTCGTGAATATTGGACGGGTGCAGACCTGCCTCGCCACCGTCAGCGCGGACCCATTCGGGTTTCGGGCCGATCAGGCGCACGCCGGTACGGCTGGAGTTGAAATGCACTTCCCAGTCGGTTGCAAAAAACGTCTCGATGTATGCTTCAGTGAAGTATTCCGGCGCAGCATGAGGGCCGTAAATGACCCTTATCCGGCGAATGTCAGGCAGCGCTTCAAGTGCGTCATCGGCAATCCACTGGCCCGCGCTACGATCCAGCAACGGCGCAATGTGCAGCACATCACCGGCACGCAACGCCCGCCCGCCATGCCCGCCGAACTGACCGAGGGTAAAGGTGCTTTTGCTGCCCAGATAATCCGGCACGTCCAGCCCGCCACGCACGCACAGGTAGCTGCGTACGCCAGCACCGACAATGGTGCCCAGCGCAAGGGTCGAGCCTGCGCGCACCAGCAGCGCGGTGTTCATTGCGCAGGGTTCGCCATCGAGCGCGATCGGGATCTGCGCACCGGTTACTGCGATCACTGCATCGGTATTGAAGCGCAGCAACGGCCCGCTCATGGTGATTTCCAGTGCAGCGCATCCTTCGGCATTGCCCAGCAGGCCATTGCCCTGGCGCAACGCGCGGCTGTCCATCGGACCGGATGGCGGTACACCGACCGCCCAGTAGCCCAGTCGTCCCGGATAATCCTGAACGCTGGTTTGCGTGCCGCCGCTCAACACCTCGAACGTGTCAGCGTGATACACCAGACCTTCCAGGCAGCGGGTCCATGGCTGGCCGCTGGCGAACGGCGTGTCGGCAATAATCTGGCGCAGGTAGTCGCGATTGGTCTCGACCCCGTAAAGGCGCGTCTCGTTCAGCGCATCGATCAGCCCGGCGCTGGCCTGCTCGCGGGTCGGCGCCCAACTGATCAGCTTGGCGATCATCGGGTCAAAGTACGGCGGTATCTCGCAGCCCGCTTCAACCCAGGTGTCGATGCGCAGTGCATGGCCATCGGCAGGCGGAAAATTCACCGCCGTCAGCAGGCCGGGGCAGGGCTGGAAGTCACGGCCCGGATCTTCAGCATACAGCCGTGCCTGAATGGCATGGCCGGACCGTTTCAGGCCGGCTTGCAATTGCTCCAGCGGCGGCAGGTCTCCGGCAGCCAGTTGCACCATCCAGCTGACCAGATCGACACCCCACACCTGCTCGGTGACGCCGTGTTCGACCTGCAGACGTGTATTCACTTCCAGAAAGTAGAAGCGCTGATCCTCGCTGTCGAAGACGAATTCGACGGTGCCTGCGCTGCGGTAATTGACCGCTCTGGCGAGTTTGATGGCTGCCGCGCAAAGTTCCTCGGCCATGCCGTCGGGCAGGTTGGGGGCCGGGGTTTCTTCCAGCACTTTCTGGTTGCGGCGTTGCACCGAGCAGTCACGCACGCCCAGGGCCAGCACCTCGCCCTGACCGTCACCAAACACCTGCACTTCCAGATGGCGGGCACGCTGGATGTATTTCTCGATGAACACACCCGCGTCGCTGAAATTGTTCTGGCCAAGGCGCTTCACCGCCTCGAACGAGTCGGCCAGTTCTTCAGCGCTGCGGCACACTCGCATGCCGATCCCGCCACCGCCTGCCGTGCTCTTGAGCATGACCGGATAGCCGATGGTGCGGGCCGCAGCGATGGCTGATTCAAGGCTGTCGAGCAGTTCGGTGCCTTCGAGCATGGGCACGCCATGCTGTCTGGCCAGTGCGCGAGCAGTGTGCTTGAGGCCGAATACGCGCAGTTGCTCGGGCGTTGGCCCGACGAAGGCGATACCGGCGTCTTCGCAGGCTTGAGCGAACGCGGCGTTTTCGGAGAGGAACCCGTAGCCGGGATGAATGGCTTTGGCGCCGCTGGCTTTGGCAATAGCGAGGATCTTGTCCACCGCCAGATAGGTTCCGGCTGCGCCACCTTCGCCCAGGCTGTGGGCTTCGTCGGCCTGCATCAGGTGCAGGCTGGCAGCGTCGGCTTCGGAATACACCGCCACGCCCTTGACCTGCAAGGTACGCAGGGTCCGCAGGATGCGGCAGGCAATGGCGCCACGGTTGGCGATCAGCAGTTTGTCGAACATGGCATAACCCCGGAAACCCAGTCGCGCTCGGTTTCGTGATGGGAAGCGGGCCGTCCCGCTATTGATCAATCTACGCAACGGTCGTCCGTTGCTGAGGGCAGGTGCCGGGTCAGTCGCGAATCAACAGCTGCGCAGGCGTCGGGTTGTAGCCATTGCAGGGGTTGTTGAGCTGCGGACAGTTGGAAATCAGCACGATCACGTCCATTTCAGCGCGCAGTTCAACGTACTTGCCGGGTGCGGAAATACCGTCTTCGAAGGTCAGGCCGCCTTCGGCTGTCACCGGTACGTTCATGAAGAAATTGATGTTCGGACCGATGTCGGCCTTGGTCAGACGCCCGTCGTGCAGGCAGGCGCGCAGGTAGTTGTCGCGGCAGCTGTGCATGTAGCGTTTTTCCAGGGCGTAGCGCACGGTGTTGCTCTCTTGTGCGCATGCGCCACCGAGCGTGTCGTGGCGTCCGCAGGTGTCATCGACAATGGTCAGCATCGGTTGGCCGAGATTGGAAAACAGCACACTGCCGGTGGTCAGGTACACGCTGTTCTGGCGGCGCAAGGTGCGTTGTACGTCGTAGCGTTCACGCGGGTTGCTCAGGCTGAAAAACAGCGTATCGACCGCCTGGTTGCCTTGCAGATCGAGTATGCGCACGGTCTGCCCGGCCTTGACTTCGGCCAGGAACGGCTCGCCTGCCGGTATGGTTGCGTCGCAGCAAATGTGAGTGTGTGAATTCATGACAGGGCTCCTCAGGCGAACAGGCGGTCGGTGTTGATGAAGCCGCGCTCGTTTTCCGGGCGCGAGGTGCGGCAGTGCTCGGCAACGCTGGCGTCGGCTTTCATCCAGCTGAGCTTCAGCGGTTGCGGGGCATATTCCGGGTTTGGGTCCATAGGGTGTTGCAGCGCGGTCAGCACCACCAGCGTGTCCATTGGTGCGTAGAGTTCGATGTAGTCCCCGGCTTTCGAGTTGTTCGGCGCGAAATGCAGCGCTCCTGCTTCATCGACATCAACACGGCTGAACAGGTTGAGGGTCATCAGCAGGTCGGACAGCCCCAGCCCCCATTTGCCCAGCTCGACCAGCAGGTTATCGACGCCATTGCGAAAGAAGCCGTTGCGCAATTCCTGATAGCGGCCCTGGCCGTATTTTTCAGCGACTTCCTGAGCGTTGAGCACACCGCCAATGCTGTCGCTCCAGCCGCAAGTGTCAGTGACGATGGCCGCCAGCACACGGCCCATGTCCGAATACAGGCAATGGCCGTTGCTCAACCTGGCGGTGTGTTGGCATTTGAGGCTGTCGGGCAGGTTCAGCCGCTCGGTTTTTTCGTGAGCGTTGAGCAGCGTCAGGCTGACGTTGGCGTTGCCGTGCAGGTCGGTCAGGCGCAGCAGTTCGCCGCGCTTGAGGATGAACGAACGATGGCCGCCACCGGGCAGCATCTCTTCGGCGAAAACCGGGTACAGCGTGGTTGAGTCAGTCATTGAACGGGCTCCTCTGAAACGTTGAGCAGCGAATCGATGGCGGCGCGTTCGGCGCGGCGTTCGCTGTTGAGGGGGATGTCGTAAGTGATGCGCGCGCCATACGCGCCGGGTTCGTGCGGGTCGTGGCGGACCTTGTCGAACACCAGCAGGCGGGTGCCGAGGTTGAAACCTTCGGACAGGTCGTGAGTGACCATGAACACGGTCAGCTTCGTTTCGCGCCACAGGTCCAGCAGCAAGTGGTGCATGTCTTTGCGAATGCCGGGGTCGAGCGCGCCGAAGGGCTCGTCCAGCAGCAGCACGCGGGGTTTCATGATCAGTGCCTGAGCAATGGCCAGACGCTGTTGCATGCCGCCGGACAATTGCGTGGGGTGCTTATCCAGCGCATGCCCCAGGCCAACCTTGCCGAGCAGTTGCGCAGCGTGCTCGCGCGCCTCGCTTTTTGCCTGGCCGAACAGTCGGCCCAGCCACGCCGAGCGGGGCAGCTCCAGACCCAGCGCCACGTTGTCCAGCACCGACAGATGCGGGAACACTGAATAGCGCTGAAACACCACGCCACGGCTGGCGTCCGGCTCATTGCGCAGGGCCTGGCCGTCCAGCGTGATCAGACCACGGCTCGGCGTTTCCTGACCCAGCAGCAGGCGCAGAAAAGTCGATTTGCCACAGCCCGATGCGCCGACCAGCGTGCAGAACTCGCCTTCTGCCACGTCCAGATTCAGGCCTTCAAGCACCACCTGATCGTCGTATTGTTGCCAGACATTGCGCACACAGATAAAGCTCATGTCCGCGCTCCTTCGTACCAGGGAAAGGCGCGTCGGGTCAGGGCTTTGAGGCCCCAGTCCATCAGCCAGGCAAGCAGGGTGATCCACACCACATACGGCAGAATCACGTCCATCGCCAGGTAGCGGCGGACCAGAAAGATCCGGTAACCCAGACCGTCAGTAGAGGCGATGGCCTCGGCGGCGATCAGGAACAGCCACGCCGAACCCAGCACCAGCCGCAGGGCAATCAGCAGACGCGGCAGCAACTGCGGCAGGACCACCCGCAGGATCAGTGTCCAGGTCGAGGCACCGAGGGTCTGCGCCTTGATCAGCAGCTCGACCGGAATTTCCCGGGCACGCTGTTCCAGATCACGGGCCAGAATCGGTGTGATACCGATCACGATCAGCATCACCTTCGACAACTCGCCAAGGCCGAACACGATGAACAGAATCGGCAGAATGGCCAGCGGCGGCACCATCGACAGTACCGTCAGCAAGGGCGACAGCGTTGCGCCGCACAACGGCAGGATGCCCGCTGCGATGCCCAGACACAGGCCCAACAGCGCGCTGATCCCCAGGCCGATGGCCAGACGCTGCAGGCTCGATGCCGTGTCCTGCCACAGCAGGTAGTCGCCGCTGCGGGTATCGGCAACAAACGCCATGCGTTTGACCGCATCGGCCATCTGCACCGCGCTGGGCAGCAGCTTATCAGTGGGGTTTTCCGCAAGCCGGGTGGCCGAGCCCATGAAGTAGGCGAACAGCAACAGGGCGAACGGCAGGATCACCAGAATCAGGCGACCGGCACGATCCGGATGGCGGTTTATCAAACGCATGGCAATGACCTTTTTACTGAGCGTGATTTACAGCTTGCCGTCGACGGCCATCTGCACGTAGCTGGGGTCAAAGTGCAGCTTGACGTTGGCCTTGTCGCCGAGGTTCACGCCATTGGCGAACGACATGCCGACGGCATCGGCATTGCGTGCGCCTTCGCCGAGCAAACCATGGGCGAACGAGAAGTCAGCCACCTTGCGCTGGGTGTCCGGCAGCTGTTTGCTGGTCGCGAACTCAAGGGCTTCCTTGGGCGTGGCAAACAGCTTGGTGGTGTCCAGTTGTGCCTGGAAGCCGGCCAGATCGGTGCCCGATGCCTTGGCCATATGCTCCAGCGCCGCCTTGCTCTGGGCGTTTTTGGCGTTCATCAGCGTGACCACTTCAAACCAGGCACCGGTCAGGGCTTTGCCCAGCGCCGGGTTGTCCTTAAGGGTCTGAGTGTTGACGACCATCATGTCCATGATCTCGCCAGGAATCTGACTGGAGTTGAACACTTCGGTCACGCCGGGTTTGGCTTTGATGTCCGACAGCATCGGGTTCCAGGTGGTAACTGCCTGCACATCATCGGTATTGAAGGCTGCCGAGATATCGGCATCCGAGGTGTTGACCACCTTGAGGTCTTTTTCGCTGAGCTTGACGCTGTCCAGCGCCCGTGCCAGCAGGTAGTGAGACACCGACAGCTCGACCAGGTTGACGTCCATGCCTTTCAGGTCGGCGACTTTTTTGCCCTCGCCCTTGAGCACGATGCCGTCGTTGCCATTGGAGAAATCGCTGACGATCAGTGCCGTGCTTTCCACACCGCCCGCAGCCGGAATGGTCAGTGCGTCCATGTTGGTCATGGTGCAGCCATCGAACTGGCCAGCGGTGTACTGGTTGATGGATTCGACGTAGTCATTGAGCTGGGTGACATCGATCTTGATGCCGTATTTTTTCGCCCACTTGTCGACGATGCCCTGGCTACCAGCGTATTCCCACGGCATCCAGCCTGCGTAGATGGTCCAGCAGACATTGAAGTGATCTTTTTGGGCGGCATTCGCCGAGAGGCTCAACGCAGCAAGCAGGCCTGCCGTGAGCAGACCGAAGAGACGAGACTTTTGCATGTTGAGAAATCTCCAGTAGTGAAAAAAGGCGGCCAGGAGCAACGTGACACCACTGGTGTCCCTGTCTCCCGGGCTTTTGTCCCGCCGTGTAACCTCTACTGGAGGTCGCCAACTCTCGGACCAGCCACTTGCCTGTCGGCAAGCCGGAACCCTAGTCGGCTATTGCAAATTGTGGTGCCGCGAACCTGTGTTGACTCCTGCACGCCATTCATCAAGCGAGACTTGTGCCAACTCGCCAAGGCCTTTGTTTTTCAAGGCCTGCCCGGACCATCGCAGGTCAGCCCCGAGTGAAACTGCCTTGTGCTGGTGCGTAACCGCACTGTGTTGATGCATGGTGCTTTGAAATGTTTTGTAGCATCTTTGCAGGAAGTCGAAACATGTCTGCACGCCCCGGCTTTAGAGCCCTTGAGTCAAGGATGGCCATCATCTTTAGTAGGGTTTACACGCTGCGCCAACGCACTAGATTCCCTTTTCGGTGTCTGAACTTCTGTCCGTCAACCGCTTTGGCGGACGCCGATCAGCGTCGCTGATTCGTGCCCAATCGCGGTCCAGGAGGCCGCCATGTATCGAAGACCCTTGCTTATCACGTTGCTGACCCTTTTCCTTGCCGGTTGCTACGCAGGCCCTGGTTACTACGAATCCGATGTGTACACGCAGCCGACGACTGTCGTCGGTGGCGCTTACGCGTACGACAATGGCTACCGCTCCACCTACTATCAGGAGCAGCGCATCTATGTAGCGCCTCAGCCACGCTATTACACCCAACCGCGCTACTACGCCCCGGCACCGCGCTATTACGCGCCGCCGCCAGTGCCACGCTACTACCAGCCGGGACGCCCGCCGGGTTATGGCTGGAGAAACGACGGCTTTCGCGGCAATGGCGGTTTTGGGCGTAATGACGGCTTTCGAGGCAATGGTGGTTTCGGACGCAATGACGGCTTCCGCGGCGACCGAGGCAACCGCGGCTGGGAGGACCATGGCGGTCGAGGCGGACGCGATGGCCGTGATCATGGACGAGGCGGGCGCGGTGATGGTCGGGGCGGGCATCGGTAGCTGAAACCTGCGCTCACTACCATGCCAGCGCTGTGAACTGGCTGCTGCGAACTGACTATCGTGCCGACGCTCCGCGTCGGCACTCAGNCTGTGTCCGATCTTGCAGGCGCATAGCGCAACCGGCATTGACTTTGCTGCCGGGCTTTTCTAGTGTCCGCGCATTGTTTTTACCGGATGTAACCATGACTAGCGACGACCGCATCAAGCTTGAGCCCAGCTGGAAGGAAGCGCTGCGCGATGAATTCGAGCAGCCCTATATGGCGCAGTTGCGCGAGTTTCTGCGCCAGGAGCATGCCGCGGGTAAAGAGATCTATCCGCCTGGGCCGCTGATTTTCAATGCGCTGAATTCGACGCCGCTCAACAATGTGAAAGTGGTGATCCTCGGTCAGGACCCGTATCACGGTCCGAATCAGGCTCACGGCCTGTGTTTCTCGGTGCAGCCAGGCGTGCCGACGCCGCCGTCACTGGTCAATATCTATAAAGAACTCAAACGCGACCTGAATATCGACATTCCCAATCACGGCTGCCTGCAATCATGGGCTGATCAGGGCGTGCTGTTGCTTAACACGACTCTTACCGTCGAGCGCGCTAACGCAGCTTCGCATGCGGGAAAAGGCTGGCAGCACTTCACTGACCGGATCATTCAAGTGGTCAGCGAGCATCAGCCGCACCTGGTGTTCCTGCTGTGGGGCGCTCATGCGCAAAGCAAGCAGAAGCTGGTCGATGCGACCAAGCATCTGGTGCTGACCTCCGTCCATCCTTCGCCGTTGTCAGCCTACAAAGGCTTCCTGGGTAACGGGCATTTCGGGCGGGCCAACAAGTACCTTGAGCAAAACGGCATCGAGCCAATCGACTGGCGACTGCCCGCTCTCTGATCAAAGTGCTTCTGATTGAGCTCAGTCAGCGAGCCGCTTGTTCCAGCGCCTGTACAGCGGCTCGGCAAGAAACAGCACGAACAGCAGGCGCATGACCTGCATGGCCGTCACCAAGGGGACCGACAGTTGCAGCACTTCTGCGGTCAGGCTCATTTCGGCAATGCCACCGGGCATCATGCCCAGCGTCAGCGAGCGCAGGTCCAGGTGGGTGAGGGCGCTCAGCCCCAGCGCAGCCAGTGCGGCAATCAACATGGTCAGCGCAGTGCCCAACAGCGTACGCGCCAGAAACGATGGCGCACGCCGAAAGAATGCCCGATTGAAATGACAACCCAGCCCGCTGCCGATCAGTAGCTGACCCAGCTGGCTGGCACCGTTGGGCAAGCCGATTTTCAGGTCCCAGACCACGCTCACTACGGCACTTAGCAACAGAGGGCCGAACAGCCACGGGTTGGGTTGCTTGAGACGCTGCCACAGCCAGGCCAGTGCTGCGCCGACCGGCAGCAGGAATGCCAGCCAGCGCCAATCGACCGCCGTGGCATGCAGTGAAGGCGTGCCGTCGCCCAGCAGGTATTTGAAGATCGCCGGCACGCATAACACCACGGCCAGCACCCGAAGACTTTGCGCGGCAGCGACGCTGCTGAGCGTCGCACCGTTACGTGCGCCAAGGTTGACCATCTCGCCCGAGCCGCCCGGCATGCTGGAGAAGAAAGCGGTAGGGCGATCTTCTCCGGTACGCAGCATCAGCCAGACGCCAACCAGACACGACAGGCTGGTGACCAGTGCACCGATGAAAATCAGCCCGAAATGCGCCAGCACCTGCTCGATGACCACTGGCGTGAAATGCAGACCGATGCCGATGCCGATGATCAGTTGGCCGCATTTGCGACCGCCCGGAATCTGCGTCAGTTGCCAGGGTGTCAGGCAGCGCACCAGGATGATTGCCAGCAATGAGCCAACCATCCACGGCAGCGGCCAGCCAACCTGACTGGCGAGGTAGCCGCCGAGCAGGCCAACCAGCGGCGTTGCCCACCATTGACGCAGTGACGAATCAGCCATGCGTTACGGCAGCCTGCAGTTTTGCGCGCTTGCGCCAGATACGGATCAGCGGGAACAGCAGCATGAACACGGTCACCACCCAGACCCCGAGGGTGATCGGGCTGGCCCAGAGAATCCCCAGTTCGCCGTTGGAGATCGACAGGGCGCGACGCAGGTTCTGCTCCATCAGACCACCGAGGATGAAACCGAGCAGAATCGGCGACAGCGGGAAATCCAGCTTGCGCAGGATGTAACCGAAGATACCGATACCGACCATCAGGAACAGGTCGAACGTGGTGGCGTGCACTGCATACACACCGATGCCGGTAATGATTGCAATCACCGGCACCAGCGCCCAGTTCGGCACGGCGAGGATGCGCGTGAAGATGCGGATCATCGGGATGTTGAGGATCACCAGCATGATGTTGGCGATGAACAACGAAGCGATCAGGCCCCATACGATGTCCGGTTGTTGTTGGAACAGCATCGGACCGGGGGTGATGTTGTACAGCGACAACGCGCCGATCATCACCGCAGTGGTGCCCGAGCCCGGAACACCCAGCGTCAGCATTGGCACCAACGCGCCGCAGGCGGTTGCCCCGATGGCGGTCTCGGGAGCGGCCAGGCCGCGCATGTCGCCCTGGCCGAACTTGCCGCCAGGGCCGGCGATGCGTTTCTCCGTCATATAAGCCACCGCACTGGCCAGCGTCGCACCGGCACCCGGCAGTACGCCGAGGATGAATCCCAGCAGCCCGCAGCGAATATTCACCACAAACACAGCGGCGGCTTCCTTGACGTTGAACATCATGCGCCCGGTAGCCTTGACCGCCTCCTGACCGCGATGGGTCTTCTCCAGCAGCAACAGGATTTCACTGATTGAAAACAGACCCAGGACCAGCACCACGAACTGAATGCCGTCGGTCAGATGAATGTTGTCGCCGGTAAAACGGTATACCCCGCTGTTGGCATCGATACCTACCGCAGACAGGAACAGCCCGATCAGCGCGGCAATGAACGTCTTCAACGGCCTGTCACCGGCCATCCCGCCCAAGCAGACAATAGCGAACACCATCAGTACGAAATATTCCGCCGGACCGAAGGCAATCGCCCACTTGGCGAGCAACGGCGCGAACAGCACCATGCCGCAGGTGGCGATGAATGCACCGATGAACGAGCTCCATGCTGACAGCGATAGCGCGACGCCGGCCAGCCCCTGGCGTGCCATTGGATAACCGTCCAGCGTGGTCATGACGGTGGACGCTTCGCCCGGAATGTTCAGCAGGATCGAACTGATACGCCCACCGTATTCACAGCCCAGGTACACGGCTGCCAGCAGAATCAGTGCTGATTCGGGCGGCAGGCCCAACGCAAAGGCAATGGGGATCAGCAGCGCCACTCCGTTGATAGGCCCAAGCCCTGGCAGCAGGCCGACAACGGTACCAATCAGTGTGCCGGACAGTGCGGTGATCAGGTTGTAAGGGGTTAGGGCGACGCCGAAGCCTTGGCCCAGGTAGCTGAAAGTATCCATGTCAGTTCTCCAGAACGCTGAGCAGGCCTAAAGGCAAGGGAACGTCCATGGCCTTGTCGAACAACAGGTAAAGGCCGACGCTCATCAGAATCACCACCACCACGCTCGGGAGCCAGCGTCCGCCATACAGGCGGGCCATGGGAATGCCGATCAGGATGCTGCTGAGGATGAAGCCCAGCGGTTCGAACAGCCCGGCGAATATCAGCAGTAGAACGATGCACGCGCCAATCTTGACCAGGGTTTCGCGGTCCAGCGCCGGTTCTTCCTCGGTGTGGACAATGGGGGTAGGCCGAATCAGCAGGTACAGCAGGGCGGCACCCATCAGCCCGAGCATCAGCAGCGGAAAAGCGCGTGGGCCGACCGGTTCATAGGAGAAAGGCGCTTGATAAGGCCAGGCCATTAGAGCCAGGCCTGCGCATGCCAGTAGCAGTACGGCAGCAAAAATGCGTTGTATGACCATGAGAAGCTCCTGAGTCGCGCCCGCTATGCAGGCGCAACTTAACGTCAGTCAATTGAGTTCAATTACTGAATCAGGCCGAATTCCTTGGCCATCAGTTTGTAGTCGGCAACCTGCTTCTTGACGTAGGTGTCCAGCTCCGCGCCGGTCATGGCGAAGGGGAACAGCTCGCGCTGATCACGCAGTTTGGCGAAGTCTTCAGAGGCCAGGATCTTGTCGAACGAGGCTTTCCACCAGTTGTAGTCTTCGTCGCTGACCTTCGGCCCGAGGTAGAAGCCACGCACCACTGGCCAGACGATGTCGTAGCCCTGCTCCTTGGCGGTGGGGATGTCTTTCATTTCGGGTTCGTCGATGCGCTTCTCGGCGAACACGGCGAGCAGGCGCATGTCGCCGCTCAGAATGTGTGGCATGGAGTCGGAGATGTCGGTACTGCCCACCTGAATGTGGCCGCCAAGCAGGGCAGTAGCGATTTCCCCACCGCCCTCCAGCGCGACATAACGCAAGGCGCGCGGGTTGATGCCAGCAGCCTTGGCGATCAGCGCGGTCTGCATCCAGTCCTGGCTGCCTACGGTGCCGCCTGAGCCGATGACTACCTTGCTCGGGTCGGCCTTGAGCGCTTTGACCAGATCGTCGAGGTTCTTGTAAGGCGAGTCGCTCTTCACTGCAATGGCGCCATAGCTTGTGCCCACGGCGGCGAGCCAGCGCACTGCGTTTTCATCGAAGCGGCCGAATTTGCCCTGCGCCAGATTGAGCAGCGAACCGCTGGACCACGCGACCAGCGTGCCAGCATCTGCGGGGCGCTGAGCTACAACTGCGTTGTAGGCCACTGCGCCGACGCCCCCAGGCATGTAGGTCACGCGCATGGGCGAGGTCAGAATCTTTTCGTTGATCAGCGCGCTTTGCACCAGCTTGCAGGTCAAGTCGAATCCGCCACCCGGTGAGGCGGGTGCAATGCATTCCGGACGTTTTGGCTCGGCAGCAAACAATTGGCTGGCAACCAGCATGCAGGCGGCGGTGGCGGCTATCTGACGCAGAGGGAATTTCATGTTCAGTCTCCAGAGATATTTTTGTTTTTGGAAGAGAGAAGCTGTTCAGCAGATGCTTTTGTCTCGCGCACCACGAAGCCTTTTCGCTGACACGCAGGTGCCATCGGTACTGCGGTGGACGCTGATGTTTTGCAGGAGGGTGGAGCTGGGGCGCGACGGGTGCGGGTAAATCCGCGACGGGCTGTGCTCAATGGACGGGCAAGCCTGGGCTGGCGTAGACATGACGTGACTCCGTTTAGCGATTTATTGTTTTTATTGTCCAGACGCATCCGGGCGCCTGTTTTGTACGTACCCTTTTAACGGGTCGTGCGGCGATGCTAGATGACGAACCTTTCGTAAACCTTTCAGCTACCTTTCATGTCGCAATTGAAGGGCCGCGAATCGTTTCTGTCCTTCACAGGCGGCGGCCTGCCTGTAAACTCCACCGCCACAAGCCTCGATGCTCGGATCGATAACAACAGTGACAATCAGGAGACGGCGATGCGTGTTCTTCTTGTGGAAGATCATCTGCAATTGGCTGAAAGTGTCGCGCAGGCGCTCAAAAGCGCGGGTTTGACCGTTGATGTACTGCATGATGGCGTTGCCGCCGACCTGGCGTTGAGCAGCGAGGAATACGCCGTCGCCATTCTCGACGTCGGCTTGCCGCGTATGGACGGCTTTGAAGTGCTGGCGCGTCTGCGGGCGCGCAGCAAAAACCTTCCGGTATTGATGCTGACCGCGCGCAGCGACGTCAAGGATCGCGTTCATGGCCTGAACCTGGGGGCCGACGATTACCTGGCCAAGCCTTTCGAGCTCTCCGAACTGGAGGCCAGGGTCAAGGCATTGCTGCGTCGCAGTGTGCTGGGTGGCGAGCGGCAACAGCGCTGCGGCGTACTGGCCTATGACCTGGACACGCGGCGTTTCACGCTCGGCGAGGAACTGCTGGCCCTGACGTCTCGCGAACAGGCGGTGCTGGAAGCGCTCATTGCCCGGCCAGGTCGGGTGATGAGCAAGGAGCAACTGGCCGCGCAGGTTTTCGGCCTCGACGAGGAGGCCAGCCCTGACGCCATCGAAATCTACGTCCATCGCCTGCGCAAGAAGCTCGACGGGCATTCTGTGGCCATCGTGACCTTTCGGGGTCTGGGGTATCTGCTTGAAAGCCGCGATGATTAACGACAGCCTGCGCTGGCGGCTGTTGTGGAACCTGGCGTTGCTGCTGGTGGTGTTGATGCTGGCCAGCGGCATGAGCGCTTACTGGAATGGCCGCGAAGTGGCCGATACCGCCTACGACCGCACGTTGCTGGCTTCAGCACGGACCATCGCTGCCGGTCTGACGCAGCGTGATGGCACGCTGAGCGCCGATATTCCCTATGTGGCGCTGGATACCTTTGCCTACGACAGCGAAGGACGAATCTATTATCAGGTCAATGACATCCATCAGAAGCTGATTTCCGGTTATGAAAATCTGCCTTCGCCGCCACCGGGCACTTTGCGTACCGACGATTACCCTGCGCTGGCGAAGTTTTATAACGGGATTTATCAAGGGCAGGATGTACGTGTGGTCAGCCTGCTCAAGCCTGTGACTGATCCAGGCATGAACGGCACGGCTGAAATTCGTGTGGCCGAAACCCAGGAGGCGCGCAAGGGCATGGCGCGCAGCCTGATGGCCGACACGTTGCTGCGTCTGGGCATGCTCGGTGGGGGCGCACTGCTGCTGGTCTGGTTCACGGTCAGTGCGGCACTGCGACCGCTGGAACGCTTGCGCACCGCAGTAGAAGAGCGTCAGCCGGATGATCTGCGCTCATTGCCAATGGTTGAGGTGCAGCATGAACTGCGTCCGCTGGTAGGGGCACTGAACCACTTTACCGAGCGGCTGCGCTTGCAGTTCGAGCGCCAGGCGCAGTTCATCGCCGATGCCGCCCATGAGCTGCGCACACCGCTGGCCGCGCTCAAGGCGCGGGTCGAGCTGGGCCTGCGCGAGCGCGACCCGCAACACTGGCGCAGTACGCTGGAATCAGCCGCGCTTGGCACGGATCGGCTGACGCATCTGGCCAATCAGTTGCTGTCGCTGGCGCGGATCGAAAACGGTGCGCGGGCCATTGCCGAAGGTGGTGCGCAACAACTGGACCTCAGCCAGTTGGCAAGAGAACTGGGCATGGCCATGGCGCCGTTGGCTCATTCACGCGGCGTTGCGCTGGCGCTGGAGGCTGACGATCCGGTCTGGCTGCGTGGCGAGCCGACGTTGCTGAACGAACTGCTGAGCAACCTGATCGACAATGCGCTGGCTCACACTTCACCGGGCGGCAACGTGGTTTTACGGGTGTATGCGCCGGGCGTGCTGGAGGTCGAGGATGATGGCCCCGGTATTCCGGCAGATGAGCGTGAGCGGGTTTTCGAGCGTTTCTACCGTCGCAGTCAGCAGGGCAGCGGTGCCGGGCTCGGTCTGGCTATTGTGGGGGAGATCTGCCGTGCGCATCTGGCCAGAATCACCTTGCACGATGGTGCCGAGCGGGGTTTGAAGGTTCGGGTCAGTTTCAGTGCGCCCTGATCCTAGTAAAGCATGCTCTTCGCTTCGTCCATCTGGGCGCTCAGCATGCCTTCAGCTCTGGAAAGCCTCAGTTGGCTGAACGCAGGCAGGTCGACCATCTCGATGAGGCTGAAGGGGTGGTCGGTGTTCCTGTGGATATGCACTGTGGCGATCTGCACCAGATCTGTGTAGTCCGGGCTTTTCGATACGCGCGCGAAGTTCTGGAACTGAATCGGCACGCAGGCCAGCGGCTCGGGAAAGTCCCATGAGCGCAGCAGGCGTTCGCCAATGACCGGGTGAATGCTGTCGATCACGTGGTTGAGGCTGATCGGATCAGCCAGCAGCTCGTAGTGGTCTTCGGCATACGTCAGGATCGGCAGAATCCCGATCAAGTGGATCAGCCCGGCAAGCGTGGCCTGGTCGGGTTTGAGATTCGTGTAGTTCTGACAAAGGGTGTAGCTGATGCCGGCAACCTGCAGGCTTTGCTTCCAGATATCGCGCATCTTCTGCTCGATGACTGGAGACTTGGCGTGGAACATCTGCTCGACCACCAGACCGATGGCCAGGTTGCAGGTGTAATTGACGCCCAGGCGCCGAACCGCGGTGGTGACGTCGCTGACTTCGAAATTCGGGCGCAGCAGGGGGCTGTTCGCGACCTTTATCAGGCGTGCGGAAAGGGCTGTATCGCTACCGATGACCTTGCTCAGGGCCGAAATACTGATTTCGGTGTCTTCGGCGGCAAGGCGAATTCTCAGTGCTACTTCCGGCAGGGTAGGCAGAAACAAGGCATCTCTGTCGATGGCCTTGATCAAGTTTCTCTGCACCTCGTCAGCCATCTTGCTCATGTTGCATCTCGCAGCCGTTGGGGGTGTCCAGAGTTTTCCGCGCGCTCCGCAGAGCGCCAGCATGTGCACTGGAACGCTCTAAAGACACTAGGAACCTGAATGTGTTCGTCTGGCTCAGCGCTGAGTTTCGAGTTTGCTGTCCAGTATGTAGGGCAGATCACTCATTTGCAGCGCTGCGCCTTCTGGCGAGCCAAGATTTATATGGCCATTTTCTGCCGCATCGCCCTGCAATACGGCGAGCAGTTCAACATTCTGGCCGGACTGTGCGGCGATGACCACGTTGCCCACGGCGCTGGCGTGTACCGGCGAAAACAGTGCCGTACCCGGCTCGGGGATTTCTTCGCTGCTCAGGGTGAGGCGGTAAAGCCTGCGTTTGAGTTTGCCCAGGTATTGCATGCGCGCAACGATTTCCTGGCCGGTGTAGCAGCCCTTCTTGAAGCTGACACCGCCGACCGCCTGCAGGTTGATCATCTGCGGGATGAACTCCTCGCGGGTGCGGCCAAATACCTGGCCGATGCCGGCGCGTATCTGACCCAGCAACCAGTCATTGAGCGGGCCTTTGCTCAACTGCGAAGCCAGCTGCGATTTGATGCTGTCTGCCTGCCCGGCGCGTACCCAGAGCTCGGCCCGGCCCGGGGAGACGCGGATTGCGAGGAGCTCATTGGCTCGCACCACCGCATCGGTTTCCTGCGCCAGGTTCAGGCCCAGGCCGACCAGCGCGCTGTCGCCATCCTGCAGGCCGAAGCGCACCCATTCTGCGCTTTCGTCAGTCAGTTTCGATTTGGAGAACACTGCGTATTTACGCAGGTCCAGCAATTGCGGCTCGATCAGCTCGCTGGCCATCGCCAGCAGGCAACCGTCGCCTTCGAAAACGATGCGAAAACTCGACTGCATCCGGCCCTTCTGCGTGCAGCGGGCACCGAGGCTGGA
Organism: Pseudomonas sp. ICMP 3272; assembly: GCF_001466905.1. Lineage (NCBI taxonomy): Bacteria > Pseudomonadati > Pseudomonadota > Gammaproteobacteria > Pseudomonadales > Pseudomonadaceae > Pseudomonas > Pseudomonas sp. ICMP 3272. Next base: position 26,486 of record NZ_LKEK01000041.1, on the reverse strand, counting down.
CTTGTCTTCATTCAGATAATTGAGGTTGCACGTCAGCTGACCCTGAAGAAACTTGCTGGCATCCACGCCGCGAACGGCGAGAACGCCCTCATGGGATAGCGTGCAGAAAAAAGCTTTTTGGGTCATGGTCATCGCAGATTGGGAAAAAAGTCCGGGGGCACATCATAGTGCCGAGTCGAGGTTATGCATACGGGGTACGTGAAAACTGCTGCGACCATTGCAAGATTCGCGTGCCCGGCTCACGGCTGTATACTTGCCGCCTACTTTGAGGAGCGCTCCATGGTCGAAGACGTCGAACTCAACCGCCTTTACTGGCACAGCCGCCGTGGCATGCTTGAACTGGACGTGCTGCTGGTGCCGTTTGTCCGTGAGGTCTATCCGCATTTGAATGACGTGGACCGCGATCTGTATCGCCGTCTGCTCACTTGTGAAGATCAGGACATGTTCGGCTGGTTCATGCAGCGCGCCGAGTCAGAGGATGCTGAATTGCAACGTATGGTTCGCATGATTCTGGATCGTGTCCAGCCCAAGTGATCGATTTGAATGTCACTGGCAGGCCTCGCGCCTGCTGCTGACGGCGTATCTCGCCGTTCAGTTGCTGGCGCTGGTCGCGCTGTCCTGGCTGAACATCGCTTCGTGGGCGTTGGCACTGGGTGTGCTGTTTTGCTTGATGCATGCTGCCTGGACGTTGCCGCGCTCGATTCTGCTCAGTCATCCGGCAGCCTTCACCGCGCTTAAGCGCGATCATCAAGGCTGGCAATTGTGGAATCAACGCGACGGCTGGCAGCCCGTGCAGTTATGTCCGGACAGCCTTGCGTTACCGTTGGTCGTGATTCTGCGTTTTCGCACGGTTATCGCAGGCCGGCCGGGCCGCCCGATAAAAAGCTGCTGTATCCCGCTTGATGCGCTGACACCGGACATTCACCGGCATCTGCGCGTGCGCCTGAAGTTCAGCCGACGTAACTGGGCGGTACCAGAATAGTGTCCAGCGCCTCCGGCAACATGTCGGGATAGTCCAGTGTGTAATGCAGGCCACGGCTTTCCTTGCGCTGCATGGCCGAGCAGATCATCAGTTCCGCGACCTGCGCCAGATTGCGCAACTCGATCAGGTCACGGCTGACCTTGTAGTTGCTGTAGAACTCGTCGATCTCATCCAGCAACAAACGTACACGGTGCTGAGCGCGTTGCAGGCGCTTGTTGGTACGCACAATGCCGACGTAGTCCCACATGAATCGTCTCAGTTCATCCCAGTTGTGCGCGATGATCACGTCTTCGTCCGAATCAGTGACCTGGCTGGCGTCCCAGGCCGGAAGGTCGGTGGGCATCTGTACGTCGGCCAGTTGCTGCTCGATGTCTGTCGCTGCCGAGCGGGCATACACGAAGCACTCCAGCAGTGAATTGCTGGCCATGCGGTTGGCACCGTGCAGGCCGGTGAAGCTGGTCTCGCCGATGGCGTACAGGCCAGGCACGTCGGTGTGGCCCTTGCTGTCTACCATCACACCACCACAGGTGTAATGCGCCGCCGGGACCACCGGAATCGGCTGGCGAGTGATGTCGATGGAGAACTCCAGGCAGCGCTCGTAGACGGTTGGAAAGTGCGTTTTGATGAAGGCTTCCGGTTTGTGGCTGATGTCCAGATACACACAGTCGATACCCAGTCGCTTCATTTCGTGGTCTATCGCGCGGGCCACGATATCGCGAGGGGCCAGTTCTGCCCGTTCGTCGAACCGTTGCATGAAGCGCTCGCCGTTGGGCAGCTTGAGGTAGGCGCCTTCACCGCGAAGTGCTTCGGTGATCAGAAAGCTCTTGGCCTGGGGGTGATACAGGCAGGTGGGGTGAAACTGGTTGAATTCCAGGTTTGCCACTCGGCAACCGGAACGCCAGGCCATGGCGATGCCATCGCCGCAGGCACCGTCTGGGTTGCTGGTGTACAGGTAGACCTTGGCAGCGCCACCTGACGCGAGGATGGTAAAGCGCGCGCCGTAGGTGTCCACTTCACCGCTGGTGCGATTGAGTACATAAGCGCCCAGGCAGCGCTGGCCCTCCAGCCCGAGACGGCGTTCGGTGATCAGGTCGATGGCGGCGCGCTGCTCGAGCAGTTCGATATTCGGCCGTTTACGGGCCTGTTCAAGCAGGGTGCGAAAGATAGCTGCGCCTGTCGCATCGGCGGCGTGGATGATCCGCCTGTGGCTGTGGCCGCCTTCGCGTGTCAGGTGGAATTCAAAGCCGCTTTCATCGCTATCTGCGTCATCGCCCCGAGTGAAAGGCACGCCCTGATCAATCAGCCACTGAATGGCCTCGCGGCTGTGCTCGACGGTGAAACGCACCGCTTCTTCGTTGCAAAGGCCGCCGCCGGCATTCAGCGTGTCTTCAACATGAGACTGCACGGTATCGGTGTCATCCAGTACCGCTGCCACACCGCCCTGGGCCCAGAATGTCGAGCCATTGGCCAGATCGCCTTTGCTCAGCACTGCGATGCTCAGGTGGCCGGGGAGGGTCAATGCCAGGCTCAGCCCGGCAGCGCCACTGCCAATTACCAGTACGTCATGCTGAAAATGTTGACTCATCTGCGAATTCTGCCCTTGGCGACCACTAGTATAAGTATTGGGGTAACGGCACAATAGCCACGCCTACATGGCAATGTGAGACCACGGCGGGTATGGATTGTGCTCCAGTCCCGGATGTCATGCATATTGTTTTCCCTGTTATCTGTTACTGGAAATGCTCCAGTGCACTGATTTCAAAGAACTTTGTGCAGTGTGCGGCTCACACCTGTGATTGTGTCAATGGAACTTTTTGCCAGGATCCATGCTCAATAGCAGGTTGCCTACACAGGAACAGCGTCGTTTTCGCAGGGTTAGATAAGTGATCATCAACTGCGAGAATGGCGACAAGACTATTCACGCAGCCGACCGTGTCGAGCTGCGTTTTTCGTGCAGGCTTTACGATGGCCCGCAGGAAACTTGCTTGAAGGGGGAGAACTTTTGCGAAAAGCCCGAGTCTATGTTTGCGAGCCTGAACAATGTCAGTTGCAACACTCCTTCATGCTTAACGAGGAGTGTTCATGCTAACCCAGGAAGAGGATCAGCAGCTTGTCGAGCGCGTACAGCGTGGCGATACGCGAGCATTTGATCTGTTGGTGCTGAAGTATCAGCACAAAATTCTAGGGTTGATCGTGCGATTCGTGCACGACACCCATGAGGCTCAGGACGTTGCACAGGAAGCCTTTATCAAGGCTTACCGTGCTCTCGGAAACTTTCGCGGTGACAGTGCTTTCTATACCTGGCTGTATCGCATCGCCATTAACACGGCGAAAAACTATTTGGTGTCGCGAGGTCGGCGTCCACCGGATAGCGATGTAAGGTCTGAAGACGCGGAGTTCTACGACGGCGATCATGGCCTCAAGGACATCGAGTCGCCGGAACGTGCATTGTTGAGAGATGAGATCGAGGGCACCGTCCATCGGACCATCCAGCTTCTCCCGGAAGATTTACGTACGGCACTAACTTTACGTGAATTCGATGGTCTGAGTTATGAAGACATTGCGAGCGTCATGCAGTGTCCTGTTGGTACCGTGCGCTCTCGGATCTTCCGCGCTCGGGAAGCCATCGATAAAGCCCTGCAGCCGTTGTTGCAGGAATCCTGAGACAGCGGCGATAGCCCAAGAGAGGAACCCGCCATGAGTCGTGAAGCCCTGCAGGAATCGCTGTCCGCGGTACTGGATAACGAAGCGGACGAACTGGAATTACGTCGGGTATTGAATGCCATTGACGATGCCGATACTCGTGCTACCTGGTCGCGTTACCAAGTCGCTCGTGCAGCTATGCATAAAGAGTTGCTGATCCCGCATCTGGATATTTCGGCTGCTGTATCTGCCGCAATCGCCGATGAAGTCAGCCCGCTCAAAGCAGCACGCGGACCTTGGCGCACGCTGGGTCGTCTGGCTGTTGCAGCATCGGTTACCGTAGCCGTTCTGGCCGGTGTCCGCATGTACAACAATGACGAGATTGCCGGCGCGCAACTGGCACAGCAGACCCAACAGCCTGCCAACCTGACCGTTCCACAAGTGAAAGGCCCTGCCGTACTGGCTGGCTACACTGAAAGCAACGAGCAGGCACCTGGTCCTATGGCCAACGGTGTGTTGCAGGGTGCTGGTCAAGGTGATCAACGTTTGCCTGGCTATCTGCGTCAGCACGCCCAGGAAGCAGCGTTGAAAGGTACTGAAAGCGCGCTGCCTTACGCACGTGCTGCGAGTCTGGAAAACCGTTAAGGAGGATCATGCGAGCCGTCCCTCTACTGCCATTACTGCTTGGTGGATGGCTTGCCCTCCCGGTACAGGCTGATGATGCGCAAGACGCAATCAATCGTCTTGCCAAGGTTGATCAGCAGCAGAGCTATCAAGGCACCTTTGTATACGAACGCAATGGTAGTTTTTCTACCCATCGAATCTGGCACCGCATAGCGGACGGTCATGTTCAGGAGCGTTTGTTGCAGCTTGATGGCTCTGCTCAGGAAGTGCTGCGTGTTGACGGACTCACACAGTGCGTCAGCGGCACGCTCGAAGCGGGTGTGGCCAATCCGGCCGACTCATCTGCCCGCGCATTCGATGTAAAAAGACTTTCCGCCTGGTACGACATAAAAATTGTCGGAAAATCCAGAGTGGCCGGTCGTCAGGCAACTATCGTTGCGCTGTCCCCCAAGGACCAGCATCGATACGGCCTCGAACTTCACCTGGATAACGAAACCGGTCTTGTGCTCAAGTCGCTTCTGTTGAGCGAGAAGGGGCAGTTGCTCGAACGTTTCCAGTTTACCGATCTCGATACCGCCGGCGTTCTGTCCGAGCAGTTGCTCAAGGCCAGCGCCGACTGCAAACCTGTGTCTGTGGTGAAAACCAAGCCCGAGCCGTCCATAAGTTCTGTGGCCTGGCATTCTGATTGGCTGCCGCCTGGTTTCGAAGTCAGCAGCAGTGGTGTGCGCAAGGACGCCTCCACGCAATCCTCCGTAACCCATCTGATGTATGGCGACGGTCTGGCGCGTTTTTCGGTGTTCATCGAGGCGGTGAAAGGCGGATCTTCCTCGGATATTCGCACCCAGTTAGGCCCGACGGTGGCTGTTTCGCGTCGCCTCACAACTCCGCAGGGTGACATGATGGTGACGGTCGTCGGAGAAATACCGATGGGTACCGCCGAGCGTATAGCCTTGTCGATGCGTAACGACGAATCTCCAGCCAAAAAATAAACATTTGAAGTCACGAATTCCAGGATGTAAAAATTTTCATCCTGGGTTTCAAGAGTCGCCAGGGCGCATTTAACCTGGCCTGGGCGCAGGTACTGAAATGTTTGGTGAGGTTTGCACGTTGCAAAAACTCTGGTTTTTTTCTATAGGTCACAGCCTCGCAGCTTTGGCCTTTTGTCGTTTCCAGAGGCCATGTCGCTGATCCAGGGATGAGCATCGCTGCTTGAGGTCTTTGAGTCAGTTGCTTGTACTGCTTAATTTTTTGCTCGTTACCAACGGGAGCCATATGTCGATACCACGCATGAAATCCTACTTTTCACTGATTGCCGCTGTGCTGATGCTCGGCCAGGTTGCTACGGTTCAAGCCGAGAACCTGCCGGACTTCACCGGGCTGGTCGAGCAGGCCTCGCCTGCAGTGGTGAATATCAGTACGCGCCAGAAGCTGCCGGACCGCGCCATAGCCAATCAGCAGATGCCTGATCTGGAAGGCTTGCCGCCCATGCTCCGCGAGTTTCTTGAGCGCAGCATGCCGCCAGGTTCGCGTCCGCCGGGAGCAGGCAAGGGTGATCGTCAGCGCGAGGCCCAGTCACTGGGCTCGGGCTTTATCATTTCTCCCGATGGCTACATTCTGACCAACAATCATGTGATCGACGGTGCCGACGAGATTCTTGTGCGCCTGTCTGATCGCAGCGAGCTGAAAGCCAAGCTGGTCGGCACCGACTCGCGTACCGACGTTGCGGTCCTGAAAATCGACGGCAAGGACCTTCCTACAGCTAAACTGGGCAACTCAAATACGCTCAAGGTGGGTGAGTGGGTGCTGGCGATCGGTTCGCCGTTCGGCTTCGATCATTCCGTGACCAAAGGCATCGTCAGTGCCAAGGGCCGCAGTCTGCCAAACGACACCTATGTGCCGTTCATTCAGACCGACGTTGCCATCAATCCGGGTAATTCGGGTGGCCCGCTGTTCAACATGGCCGGTGAGGTAGTCGGGATCAACTCGCAGATATTTACCCGCTCCGGTGGTTTCATGGGGCTGTCGTTCGCGATTCCGATTGACGTCGCCATGGACGTGGCCAATCAGCTCAAGGCCAGCGGTAAAGTCAGCCGTGGCTGGCTGGGTGTGGTTATCCAGGAAGTGAACAAGGACCTTGCCGAATCGTTTGGTCTGGACAAGCCTGCCGGTGCGCTGGTTGCCCAGGTGCTTGAAGATGGCCCGGCTGCCAAGGGTGGTCTGCAGGTCGGTGACGTAATTCTGAGTGCCAACGGCCAGCCAATCATCATGTCGGCTGACCTGCCGCACTTGATAGGCAACCTCAAGGACGGCAGCAAGGCCGAACTTGAAGTGATTCGCGACGGCAAACGTCAGAAACTGACGGTCACTGTTGGCGCGCTGCCTGACGAAGGCCAGGAAATGGGCGATGTTGCTGGCACAGGTGCCGAACGCAGCAGTAACCGTCTGGGCGTGTCAGTGATCGAACTGACTGCCGAGCAGAAGAAATCCCTGGACCTCAAGGGCGGTGTGGCCATCAAGGAAGTTACAGGTGGTCCGGCTTCGTTGATTGGCCTGCAGCCGGGTGATGTGATCACTCACCTGAACAATCAGGCGATTACGTCCAGTAAGCAGTTCACTGAGGTGGCGAAAAGCCTGCCCAAGGATCGCTCTGTTTCGATGCGCGTTCTGCGTCAGGGCCGTGCGACCTTCATCACCTTCAAGCTGTCCGAGTAACAGGGCGGTTTGACCGGGAAGGGTGGCTACGGCCACCCTTTTTTGTGCATGTTTGTTTCCCTTGCGTCTATCCAGGTGCCTGTAAGCGTGACGCCTCTTGCTTAGTTCAGGTACAATTCCCGGCTATTTTTCGGCGGGCAATCTGCCTGCAACCTTTTTGAGTGTTGATCCGTGAGTGATTTGAGTCATATCCGCAATTTCTCCATCATCGCCCACATTGACCATGGCAAGTCGACGCTGGCCGACCGCTTCATTCAAATGTGCGGTGGCCTGTCCGAGCGCGAAATGGAAGCCCAGGTGCTCGACTCCATGGATCTTGAGCGCGAGCGCGGGATCACCATCAAGGCCCATAGCGTTACCCTGTATTACAAGGCCAAAGACGGTATCACCTACCAGTTGAACTTCATTGACACCCCGGGGCACGTCGACTTCACCTATGAAGTCAGCCGTTCTCTGGCTGCGTGCGAAGGTGCGTTGCTGGTGGTCGATGCAGGGCAGGGCGTCGAGGCTCAATCGGTCGCCAACTGCTACACCGCCATCGAGCAGGGCCTTGAGGTCATGCCGGTATTGAACAAGATGGACTTGCCGCAGGCCGATCCGGACCGCGTCAAGGAAGAGATCGAGAAGATCATCGGTATCGACGCCACCGATGCCGTGGCGTGCAGCGCCAAGAGCGGTATGGGTGTGGACGAGGTCCTCGAGCGTCTGGTAGCAACCATTCCCGCACCGACCGGCAACATTGAAGATCCGCTGCAAGCGTTGATCATCGACTCCTGGTTCGACAACTACCTGGGCGTCGTGTCTCTGGTGCGCGTGCGCCACGGTCGCGTCAAGAAAGGCGACAAGATCCTCGTCAAGTCCACCGGCAAGCTGCATCTGGTCGACAGCGTTGGGGTGTTCAACCCCAAGCACACGGCAACCGTTGATCTGAAAGCCGGCGAAGTGGGCTTTATCATTGCCGGTATCAAGGACATTCATGGCGCGCCGGTCGGTGACACCCTGACCCTGAGCACCACGCCCGATGTAGACGTGCTGCCCGGCTTCAAGCGTATCCAGCCTCAGGTATACGCCGGCCTGTTCCCGGTCAGCTCGGACGATTTCGAAGACTTCCGTGAAGCCCTGCAAAAGCTGACGCTGAATGACTCTTCGCTGCAATACCTGCCGGAAAGCTCCGATGCACTGGGCTTTGGCTTCCGTTGTGGCTTCCTTGGCATGCTCCACATGGAGATCATCCAGGAGCGTCTTGAGCGTGAATACAATCTCGACCTGATCACCACTGCGCCAACCGTAATCTTCGAGCTGTTGCTGAAGAGCGGCGAAACGATTTATGTCGATAACCCGTCCAAACTGCCTGACCTGTCGGCCATCGAAGACATGCGCGAGCCTATCGTTCGCGCAAATATTCTTGTGCCGCAGGAGCACCTGGGCAACGTCATTACGTTGTGCATCGAAAAACGTGGCGTGCAGCACGACATGCTGTTCCTCGGCACCCAGGTTCAGGTGAGCTACGATTTGCCGATGAACGAAGTGGTTCTGGACTTCTTCGATCGTCTCAAGTCTGTCAGCCGCGGTTATGCTTCGCTGGATTATCATTTTGATCGTTACCAGTCGGCCAACCTGGTCAAGCTCGACGTTCTGATCAACGCCGAGAAGGTCGATGCCCTGGCATTGATCGTTCACCGCGACAACGCTCATTACAAAGGGCGTGCGTTGACCGAGAAGATGAAAGAGCTGATCCCTCGACAAATGTTCGACGTGGCAATTCAGGCCGCCATTGGCGGTCAGATCGTGGCCCGGACAACCGTCAAGGCGCTTAGAAAGAACGTACTGGCCAAATGCTACGGCGGCGACGTCAGCCGCAAGCGTAAATTGCTGGAGAAGCAAAAGGCCGGTAAAAAACGCATGAAGCAGGTCGGCAACGTGGAAATTCCACAGGAAGCCTTCCTCGCAGTGCTCAGGTTGGAATAGTCAGGTCCTATGTCACTAAATTTTCCGCTGTTGTTGGTCATCGCTGTGTTCGTCTGTGGCGTGCTTGCACTGATTGATCTGGTCATCCTGGCGCCTCGTCGCCGGGCTGCCATTTCGAACTATCAGGGAAGCGTCGGCGAGCCTGACATTGCTGTCGTAGAGCGCTTGAACAAAGAGCCTTTGCTGGTCGAGTACGGCAAATCGTTCTTTCCGGTGTTGTTTATCGTGCTGGTGCTTCGTTCGTTTCTGGTAGAGCCGTTCCAGATTCCTTCGGGCTCCATGAAGCCGACGCTGGATGTGGGTGATTTCATTCTGGTCAACAAGTTCGCGTACGGCATCCGCCTGCCGGTACTGGATCAGAAGGTCATCCAGCTCGGTGATCCGCAGCGTGGTGATGTGATGGTGTTCCGCTACCCAAGCGACCCAAGCGTCAACTACATCAAGCGTGTCGTCGGTCTGCCGGGTGATCGCATCCGCTACACCAGCGACAAGCGGTTGTTCATCAACGGTGAGCTGGTTGCCAAGAAACTGATCGGCACCGAGCCCGGTACACTGGGCAGCGCAGAACTGTACGAAGAACAACTGGGCGCAGTCGAACATCAGATCCGCCAGGAAATGAGCCGATACCGCGCGCCGCCTGACAGTGAGTGGACAGTGCCTGCTGCGCACTACTTCATGATGGGCGACAACCGCGACAACTCGAACGACAGCCGTTACTGGGACGATCCCAATATTCCCAAAGACGAACTGGGCATGGTCCCGGACAAGAACATCGTAGGCAAGGCGTTCGCCGTCTGGATGAGCTGGCCGGAACCGAAACTGAGCCACTTCCCTAATTTTGCACGCGTAGGGTTGATCAAGTAATCGATGCGGCGCTGCCTGGAGCAGCGCCGTATGTCATTTGGGCTGACTGGAAACGCCTCTGAACCCTGAGTCGACCCGGTCGGGCAGGCAGTGAACTCTCGAGGTTGAAGTCGAACATGACGTTCTCTACTTCTCAAAAAGGTTTTTCGCTAGTGGGATGGCTGTTGGTGCTGGCGCTTGTCGCGTTTGCGACGAGCACGGCCTTCAAGCTGGTCCCGCATTACCTCGACTACATGACGATGAAGAAAATCATCGAAACGGTCGACACCAATCAGGCCCTGGACATTACCACGGTCGACGATTTCTACGGTTATGTCGGTAAGAACATGCAGGTCAACAGCATTCGGGATATAGATTTGAACAAGGCGTTGAAAGTGACGGTGGAGAACAATGCGTTCAAAGCTCATTTGAACTATGAGCAGCGTGAACCGTGGTTCCAGAACATCGATCTGGTGATGAAGTTCGACAAGCAATTCAGTGTGGGTAAACCGTGAGCGTATCCTTGAGCCGCCTTGAGCGTCAGCTCGGCTATACCTTCAAGGATCAGGAACTGATGGTCCTGGCCCTGACCCATCGCAGTTTTGCCGGTCGCAACAACGAGCGTCTGGAATTTCTCGGTGATGCCATTCTCAACTTCGTGGCGGGTGAGGCGTTGTTCGAACGCTTCCCTCAGGCCCGCGAAGGCCAGTTGTCGCGCTTGCGTGCGCGCCTGGTGAAGGGTGAAACCCTTGCATTGCTGGCCCGTGGTTTCGATCTGGGCGAGTACCTTCGCCTGGGGTCCGGCGAGCTGAAAAGCGGTGGTTTCCGTCGCGAGTCGATTCTCGCCGACGCCCTTGAAGCGCTGATCGGGGCGATCTACCTGGACGCTGGCATGGAGGCTGCGCGCGAGCGCGTTCTGGCCTGGCTGACAACCGAGTTCGACAGCCTGACGCTGGTAGACACCAACAAGGACCCCAAGACCCGCCTGCAGGAATTTCTCCAGTCGCGGGCCTGTGAACTGCCGCGTTACGAGGTGGTGGATATCCAGGGTGAACCGCATTGCCGGACGTTTTTCGTCGAATGCGAGATCAACCTATTGAATGAAAAAAGCCGAGGACAGGGTGTCAGCCGCCGGATTGCCGAACAGGTAGCCGCAGCAGCTGCACTTATTGCCCTGGGCGTGGAGAACGGTCATGAATGATACAACCGCAACACGCTGTGGCTATGTTGCCATTGTCGGCCGTCCCAACGTAGGCAAGTCCACGCTGCTCAACCATATTCTCGGTCAAAAGCTGGCGATCACCTCGCGCAAGCCGCAGACCACGCGTCACAACATGCTCGGGATCAAGACCGAGGGTGCCGTGCAGGCGATTTATGTCGACACCCCCGGCATGCACAAGAATGGCGAGAAAGCGCTCAACCGCTACATGAACAAGACTGCTTCGGCTGCGTTGAAAGACGTCGACGTGGTGATCTTCGTCGTGGATCGCACCCGCTGGACCGACGAAGACCAGATGGTTCTGGAGCGTGTTCAGTACGTGCAAGGCCCGGTCATTCTGGCGATCAACAAAACCGATCGCATTGAAGACAAGAGCGATCTGATGCCGCATCTGGAGTGGCTGCAAGGCCAGCTGCCGAATGCGTCCATCGTGCCGATCTCCGCGCAGCACGGGCACAACCTGGAAGCGCTGGAAAGCCTGATTGCCTCGCACCTGCCCGAGAATGACCACTTCTTCCCGGAAGATCAGATCACTGATCGCAGCAGCCGCTTTCTGGCTGCCGAGCTGGTTCGCGAGAAGATCATGCGTCAGTTGGGTGCCGAGCTTCCGTACCAGATCACCGTCGAGATCGAAGAGTTCAAGCAGCAGGGCCGCACCCTGCATATCCATGCGCTGATTCTCGTCGAGCGTGACGGCCAGAAAAAAATCATCATTGGCGACAAGGGCGACCGTATCAAGCGCATCGGCAGTGATGCGCGTCGCGACATGGAGCTGCTGTTCGACTCCAAAGTCATGCTTAACCTGTGGGTCAAGGTCAAAGGTGGCTGGTCCGATGACGAGCGCGCCCTTCGCTCGCTCGGCTACGGCGACCTCTAAGCTGCCCTTTCGCCTGACCCGTCTGCGGTTGGGCGAACACTTCTCTTTCGAGCCAGCCTGATGAGCGCGCCCACCGGCCAACCTGCTTATGTGCTCCACAGCCGTGCGTATCGCGAAAACAGCGCGCTGGTCGATTTCCTCACGCCCCAAGGGCGGCTACGTGCCGTGCTGCGCAGTGCCAAAGGCAAGGCAGGCTCGCTGGCGCGTCCGTTCGTGCCCCTTGAAGTCGAGTTTCGAGGGCGTGGCGAACTAAAGAATGTCGGGCGCATGGAGAGCGCAGGCGTTGCTACCTGGATGACCGGCGAGGCGCTGTTCAGCGGCATGTACCTCAACGAACTGCTGATTCGCCTGTTGCCTGCCGAAGATCCGCATCCAGCTGTATTCGAACATTACGCCGCCACACTGCTGGCCCTCGCACTGGGCCGTCCGCTGGAACCGTTGCTGCGTTCGTTCGAATGGCGGTTGCTGGATGATCTGGGCTACGGCTTTGCAATGGACGCCGACATCAACGGCGAGCCGCTGGCAATTGATGGCATGTACCGCCTGCAAGTGGATGCCGGGCTTGAGCGTGTTTATCTGCTTCAGCCCGGCCTGTTTCAAGGCGCAGAATTGCTGGCCATGTCCGAAGCGGACTGGAGCGTCCCTGGTGCGTTGTCTGCCGCCAAGCGTCTGATGCGTCAGGCGCTGGCTGTGCATCTGGGCGGCCGCCCACTTGTCAGCCGTGAACTGTTTCGCAAGCCTTGATCAGGCTTTATTCTCTACAGCCTGCTTCGACCAGCTCGCCCATTTTTCTGGAGACAACCGTGACCCAAAGCACTCGCATCCTTCTCGGCGTGAACATCGACCATGTAGCCACCTTGCGTCAGGCCCGTGGCACGCGCTACCCGGACCCGGTCAAGGCTGCCCTGGACGCCGAAGAGGCAGGCGCCGACGGCATCACCGTTCACCTGCGTGAAGACCGTCGGCATATTCAGGAGCGCGACGTCCTGCTGCTCAAGGATGTCTTGCAGACCCGCATGAATTTCGAGATGGGCGTGACCGAGGAAATGCTCGCTTTTGCCGAGCGCATTCGTCCTGCGCATATCTGCCTGGTGCCGGAGACACGCCAGGAGCTGACTACCGAAGGCGGGCTGGACGTCGCGGGCCAGGAAGCGCGGATCAAGGCAGCGGTCGAGCGGCTGGCGAAAATCGGCTGCGAGGTCTCGTTGTTCATCGACGCCGATGAGCGCCAGATCGCTGCTTCAAAGCGCGTCGGAGCGCCAGCCATCGAACTGCACACCGGGCGCTATGCCGATGCTCAGACCCCGACTGAAGTCGCCGAAGAACTGCAGCGGGTCGCCGACGGCGTAGCGTTTGGTCTCGCCCAGGGCCTGATCGTCAATGCCGGTCACGGCCTGCATTATCACAACGTCGAAGCGGTCGCAGCGATCAAGGGCATCAACGAACTGAACATCGGCCACGCGCTGGTGGCTCATGCTCTGTTCGTCGGCTTCAAGGCGGCAGTGGCAGAAATGAAAGCGCTGATTGTGGCGGCTGCAGAACACCGCTAGATCTTACTATCTGACCCGGTGCAAGCCGGGCCATAGTGCTACCGACGATTGGGGAGTTATTCAAATAGACGTTCGGGTGCAAGAACATAACGCGCAGGCCTAGCGTGTTTTTCTATATACCCTTCGTCAACAAGGCGTTTCAGCCAAAGTCGTGTTTGCGTATTTGACACTTCCAGAGCCGTGGCTATTTCGTCTTCTTTCATGGGATGTTTCAAAATGTCTTTCAACACATCATGAACGGTTTTTAATAAAGCGTCTGCCGCGCTAAGTGATGGTTTTTTTGCTGTCTTCTTTCTAGGTTTTCTTTTTTTGACTGCCGGGGCAACAGCTTTGGTGATTGGCTGCCGATAGTCAACAGGGGGCACTTCATTTGTCTCTACCTGTGAAAGCAGATCGTGAGAGAGGCTGATGTCCGGATTGTCATTGACTGAAGAGGTCACGCCTTGCTTTTCGCCCACGCCGTTTGCGGGGTACTCAAACATTTTTTTGAAGTCGGATCTTGTTTTTGGATTAGGCCATGGCAGTGCGCCTTTATTCGTCAGTGCACTTAGAGCCTCTGATGGCGTACCTGTGGATCGCACATAAACTTTAACTAACTTCAGTTTCTCCAGTTGCTCTACAGCACCTGACCATGTGCCGCCCTTGTTAACTTCTGCGTTGACTACCAGCGATGCATCGGAAAGCGCATAAATGAGCTTATTCCGTTGCATCGCATGCCCGACACTGAAAGTAGAGGCTGGATCGTAGGCAGAGACGAGGACGAGCTGACCACTCATGAGGTAGGGTCGGTTATCTCGATCAAGTGCTGCTCTGTCCAAGCGCTCAGCCATTACCTCACACACGTACCCGTTTTCGTGCAACGACCCATTCATCGCTGCCCGATCTACACCTTTTGCGCCTCCGGAAATAATAGGAATTGACGAGTGTGCAGCCAGTTGACCAACCGTCGTCGAGTAGTCTATCAGCTCAGGCGGGACCTGCCTCGAGCCGACGACGGCGAGTCCGCCTGATTCAAATAAATCTATGTTGCCGCAGCCATATAAAATGGCCGGAGCATTTTCTTTTAATCGTGCTTTCAGTCGTCTCGGATAGATACTGTCTGCCCGACTGATTACCCATATGCCACGTGCTTCCCAGTGTTCAATAACCTGGCTTAACAGAAAACCTCTATTAAGTAGCTTTCTAAGCCTTGTTTCATCAACGACTGTCTGACAAGCAGCAATCAATTCGGATCCATTCGCGGCCATCAAATCCGACGGCTGCCGTTGCATGTGTCTCAGGTGCATAGCCAAACGTTTATATTCTGCTGGTGAGAGCAGGTCCCTGGAAGGAGCATTTCCAATAATCAAGGGGGCAGTCAGCAGTAATATAGCTTGAGTATTCGGAGACAGGTCCGGCGTCATTCTTGGTGTCCGCTAAAGGCAAGTGCTAATGGCCATACCTCGCCACCCCCGTTTTTTCGCAGAAGCCAGGCAGCGGTGGTGAAGGTCCAACGTGAGTTGACAATATCATCTATCAGCAATACAGGGCCAGTCGGGAATTTTTCAGTTATCAGCGCCATCGACCCGTCTACGTTCAAGGCCTGCTGAGTGGAGTTGGCCATGGCCTTTTGTTCTTGCCGATGCTCTGTTTTTGTCAGCACCTCATGATATGGCAAACCTAGTTTACAGGCTAAACGGCGGGCAAACGCAGGCACCAGATCAGGGTGACGGAGAGATGGGATCGATGTGACCCATGTGGGCCGTGGCTGAGGATTCCAGTCCGTAAACATTTTTACACAAGCATCCAGAAGCTCATCGCCGAAAGACTTCCTCACGTAGCGCCCGTATTTTACCCGTGCACCCCATCCAGAGTCTCCCCATACGCAGAGCGCTCGTCCCTGTTGCGCTTGATGAGCTGTGGAGATGTTACCGCTTGTTCGGTAGTGAGGCATCACGCCTGCAGGCCACTTTTTTCTGGGATCGATAGGGATACTTGAGCGACTTAAAAAATCATTTGCATCTTGTTCAGCCTGCTGGCTGACGGTGGCTGAGAAAGGTTTGAGTGTGGGGGCTACAACGGATGCTGGGTTACCGTCCAGAGCGCGTATCAGAAACTGCATATGATGGCCAAAGGGAAGCTTACAGTAGCTATTCATTTCCTGGAGTTCTTGTTGACGAAGGGATGTCATATTCTCTGCCCTTGCCCAAAATTCAGGATTCAGTTTTAAATGGTTAAGCTGCCATTTAGGCTTTTCATAAACGATAGGGGTGGGGAGTTCCAGTGCCATCAGGTTTAAAGCTTGTTCAATTCGGCCCTTTCCAAAGTTCAAGAATTTCATAAGTGTCGGCACCGTTAAGCCGTCTCGATGTTCAGTTAATACAGCTATTATCTTTTCCACCAGCGCTGGAGACGGAAACGCATTGTCGATGAAAAAGTTATTGATACTTTTTTCTTCATCACCATAAAGTAGAATGCCGTAGGCGTCAGGTAATGCCCGGCCCGCTCGCCCGACTTGTTGATAATAGGCTACGACGGAACCTGGCATCTGATAGTGTATGACGAATGACAGGTCAGGTTTGTCATAGCCCATTCCTAATGCCGTGGTGGCGACGACAGCTTTCAGCACATTGTCATCAAGGTTTTTTTCAATGGCTGCCCGGTCTTCAGTTTGCCCCGTATACGCCTCAACGGCAAAGCCCTTGTGCTTCAACCATCGGGTAAGTTCTTCCGCATCGCGTACCGTGAGAGCGTATATGATTCCACTGCCTTTCAAACAGTTCAGGTGTTCTGCGATCCAGGCCATGCGTTGTGCTTGGTTCGGTATGTATAGAGTTTGCAGCGTCAGTGAGGCGCGGTTCAAGTCGCCACGTGATACCTCAATATCAGGGCCTAATACATGAGTGAGGTCATTGATTACTCGATCGTTTGCAGTCGCTGTTGTTGCCAGAACTCTCATGTTCGGAGGCAGCTTTTTTATTGTTCTTTCCAGCAGTCTGTAGTGCGGTCTGAAATCGTGCCCCCAGTCGGAAATGCAATGGGCTTCGTCTACAACTAGGAGGGAAATGTTTGAAGCTAATTGTGGTAGTGATTTTTCGCGAAATCGACTATTGGCAAGTCGCTCTGGCGAAATAATTAAAACATCAACGTTGTCTGCTTCGATCAATTGCTCGATGGACACCCACTCGTCTTCATTGTCTGAATTGATGTGTGCGGCTTTTACACCCATTCGAGTCGCGGCCAAGGTCTGATTTCTCATGAGCGACAGCAGAGGCGATATTAATAGAGCCGGCCCTTGCCCTTGCTCGCGAAGAAGTTTAGTAGCGATGAAGTATACGAAGCTTTTTCCCCATCCTGTTTTTTGCACTACAAGCATTCTATTATCGCCATCCACAATACCTTGAATGGCCTCTCTTTGGCCATTGCGAAATTGGGCGGTCGGATTATTCGAACCCGTACGAAGTAATTCCAGGGCGCGCGAGTGGTTATAGTTCACGTTTAAGCTTTCCTTGCTTTGAATTGAGTTTTCTTTCACAGCCTGAGTGAGACTAGACATCCTTGGCTTACATTTCAGTCATGCAACCAAATCAAAATATTTTACGAGTGATGTCTTTGTGCTATCTGTTTTTACTATAGATGCAGCCTTTGTTCAAGGCTTGCGCCCCACAATCACAGCGCGCATCGGCGCAGGCAAGCCTTCGACGGTCTTGCTGTGATCGGCAGGGTCCAGATAGTCGCTCAGTGACTGGAAGCGCATCCATTCGGTGCTGCGCTGTTCCTCGATCGTCGTATGGCTGACGTCGACGCAGCGCACATCGGTGAAGCCTGCGCGGCGCATCCACAGCTCCAGCGCGGGGACCGACGGCAGGAACCAGACGTTGCGCATCTGTGCGTAACGGTCTTCCGGCACCAGCACCTGATGAACATCGCCCGGCACTACCAGCGTTTCCATCACCAGCTCGCCGCCTTTTACCAGGCAGTCTTTCAACGCCAGCAAAT
Organism: Pseudomonas sp. ICMP 3272; assembly: GCF_001466905.1. Lineage (NCBI taxonomy): Bacteria > Pseudomonadati > Pseudomonadota > Gammaproteobacteria > Pseudomonadales > Pseudomonadaceae > Pseudomonas > Pseudomonas sp. ICMP 3272. Next base: position 9,090 of record NZ_LKEK01000041.1, on the reverse strand, counting down.
GGTCGATGGGCGATTTGCGGTGATACAGCACGCCCATTGAAAACACCGTATCGAAGCCTTCCAGGTTTGCTGGCAAGTCCTCAAGTGCGAAGGGCAGATGCCAGGCGGGCAGGTCAGGCAGGTAGCGCTGCATGGCCTGAAACTGGCAGAAGAACAGCCAGTTGGGGTCAACACCAATCACGCTGTCAGCCCCGGCACCGAGCATGCGCCACTGGTAGTAGCCGTTGCCGCAACCAACATCCAGAACGCGCTTGCCCTTCAGGTCCAGATGCGGCGATACCCGTGACCACTTCCAGTCCGAACGCCATTCGGTGTCGATATGCACGCCGAACACATTGAACGGCCCCTTGCGCCACGGCGACAGGCCTAATAATGCCTTGCGCAGCACAGTGCGGGTTTCGCCGTTGCACTCGGCTTGCAGGGTAAAACTGTCGAGCAGATCGATTCGCTCGGGCTGCAGGTCCGGAAGCGCATCCAGCGCACTTTGCCAGCGCTGCAAGTCACCATGCCCCTTGGCCATTTTTGTATCGAGCTGGGCTTGCAAGCCGTTTGCCCAGTCAGCCAGAGGGGTTCCCGCCAGACGGCGGACAAGAGGAGCGAGATCAATCATGGCAGGGCAATCAACGAGGTGAAGTTAAGGCATTGAAACCAGGGCACCACCTTGGAAAAACCGGCGGCGAGCAGACGTTGGCGATGTTCTTCCAGGCTGTCGGGCTTCATCACGTTTTCGATGGCACTGCGTTTCTGGGCAATTTCCAGATCGCTGTAGCCGTTGGCGCGCTTGAAGGCGATGTGCAGATCCGTCAGCAGCGCATGCTCCTGCTCGTCATCAAAACGCAGTTTCTCCGAAAGGATCAACGCGCCGCCCGGCACCAGTGCGTCACGAATGCGACCGAGCAATGTCAGACGCTGCTCTGGGGCAATGAATTGCAGGGTGAAGTTAAGCGCGACCACCGAGGCAGGTTTGAACTCCAGCGCCAGAATGTCACCCTCGATGACCTGCACCGGCAACAGCTCCTGAAACATGGAATTCTGCGCATTGAGGTATTCACGGCAGCGTTCGACCATCGCACTGGAATTGTCTATCGCAATGACTTCACAGCCTTCGCTGCGTACATGGCGGCGCAAGGCTTGAGTCACGGCACCCAGCGAACTGCCAAGGTCGTAGAGCACGGTTTCCGGCTGGGCGAACTGTGCGGCAAGCACTCCGAGGTTTTCGACAATCGTCGGATAGCCGGGTACCGAGCGTTTGATCATGTCCGGGAAAACCCGCACGACGTCTTCGTTGAAGGCGAAGTCAGGCACCTGGGCCAGTGGCTGGGCGAAAATGCGGTCGGTTTCTTTGCTCACGGCGGTTCCGGCGAAGGCTTTGAAAAGCGGGCATTCTAGCCAAGTTGTCGCCGTGATGCATGGTGCAGCGCGTGCCTTCGGACAAGCCGCGGGCAAACGGTCAGTTCACCGTGACTGCGCATTCGAAGGTCTGCTCCGGCGCCACTTCCGGAGCCCACGGCTGCTGGTAGGTCATCACCAGTCGTCCGGTGCCTGCGTCGGTTGCCTTGTAGCGCCAGACTGACTGCCCGCCGCTGCCGACCATCTCCTTGCTCTCGGCGTTGGCATACACCTCCGGCCCAAGGCTGCGCAGGATGTTCTGCGCCGGGTTCTGGATCAGCCAGCGAAAGCCGGTGGTCGGGTTGCTGGGCAGGGTGAGGATCAGCGTCTGTCCGCTCTGGAGTGTCAGTGGGCAGTCGTTTTCAGCCTCGATGGACACGATGTTTTTCGGTGTTTGCGCACAGGCCGTCAGCAGCGCAAGGCTCAACGGTGCAAGGAAACGGGCAGGGGTCATGGCAAGTTCCGGTTTTGCGAGACGAGGCGCAAGGATAACTGATCGGAGTTTTGTGGGGGAGTACAACAGGTGTCGCTCTGGATAGGACGCAGAGCGTCCAGAACCGCATTCCCACGCTGGAGGGTGCGGAACGAGAGGCACCCGATAGAACACCTCTCGTGCCAGTTCAGCGTGGGACCTGCGCAGTATGAATCTTTAGAACAACACCTTCACCACGTCTGCAAAACGCTTGGCAAAGTGAACGGTGATGCCTTCCTTGAGATAGTCCGGCAGTTCTTCGAAGTTGCCACGGTTAGGCTCCGGAAGGATCAGTTCGTGGATCTTCTGACGCCGCGCGGCAATGACTTTCTCGCGTACCCCACCGATAGGCAGTACGTGCCCGGTCAGGGTCAGCTCGCCGGTCATGGCCACGCCTTTTTTCGGCGGCTGGTTACGCGCCAGGGACAGCAAGGCGCTGGCCATGGTAACGCCCGCGCTAGGGCCATCTTTCGGGGTTGCACCTTCGGGAACGTGTACGTGCACGAACGCTTCATCGAAGAACTTCGCATCGCCGCCAAACTTCGACAGGTTGGCGCTGACGTAGCTGTAGGCAATTTCAGCCGACTCTTTCATCACATCGCCCAGTTGCCCGGTCAGTTTGAAGCCGCGATTCAGGGTGTGAATGCGCGTTGCTTCAATCGGTAGCGTAGCGCCACCCATACTGGTCCAGGCCAGGCCTGTGATCACACCGGTGCCTGACAGCACCTGTTCGCTGCGAAACACCGGCATGCCCAATGACGCTTCAAGGTCTTTTGGGCCGATCTTGATTACCGAGTCGGGCGTATCCAGCAGTTTGACCACCGCTTTGCGCACCAGCTTGCCCAATTGTTTTTCCAGATGCCGCACACCGGCTTCGCGAGCGTAGCCTTCGATGACGGCGCGCAGGGCGCTGTCGCTGATGCTCAGCTTGTTTTTGGCAACACCGGCTTTCTCCAGTTGCTTGGGCCACAGGTGGCGTTTGGCAATCGCAAGCTTCTCTTCAGTGATATAGCCGGACAGGCGGATCACTTCCATGCGGTCAAGGAGCGGGCCGGGGATTGAGTCCAGAGTGTTGGCGGTGCACACGAACAGAACCTTGGAAAGGTCCAGACGCAGGTCCAGGTAGTGATCGAGGAATTCTACGTTCTGTTCCGGATCCAGGGTTTCCAGCAGCGCAGACGCCGGGTCGCCCTGGTAGCTCTGGCCCATCTTGTCGATTTCATCGAGCATGATGACCGGGTTCATGACTTCTACATCTTTCAGGGCCTGCACCAGCTTGCCTGGCTGTGCGCCGATGTAGGTGCGGCGGTGGCCCTTGATTTCGGCCTCATCGCGCATGCCGCCCACGCTCAGGCGATAGAACGGTCGCCCCAGCGACTCGGCAATCGAGCGCCCGACGCTGGTCTTGCCGACCCCTGGTGGACCCACCAGCAGGACAATCGAGCCGCTGATCTCGCCTTTATAGGCACCCACCGCAAGAAACTCGAGAATGCGCGCCTTGATGTCATCCAGGCCGGCATGGTGTTGATCGAGCACTTTACGCGCGTGCTTGAGGTCCAGCTTGTCTTCGCCGTAGACACCCCACGGCAACGAACTGGTCCAGTCCAGATAATTGCGCGTCACGGCGTATTCCGGCGAGCCGGTTTCCAGCACCTTGAGCTTGCCTATTTCTTCGTCGAATTTCTTGCGCGCCTGCGGTGGCAGGGTCTTGCCTTCCAGTCGCTGTTCGAACTGTTCGATGTCTGCACTGCGGTCGTCCTTGCTCAGCCCCAGCTCCTGCTGAATGACCTTGAGCTGCTCCTTGAGGAAGAACTGACGCTGATGCTCGCCGATCTTGCGGTTGACCTCTGCAGAGATTTCCTTCTGCAAGCGGGCGACCTCGACCTCCTTGCGCAGCATCGGCAGGACTTTCTCCATGCGCCTGAGCATCGGCACGCAGTCGAGTACCTCTTGCAGCTCGACGCCGGTGGCCGAGGTGAGAGCGGCAGCGAAGTCGGTAAGCGGCGAAGGATCATTGGGGCTGAAGCGGTTGAGGTAATTCTTCAGTTCTTCGCTGTACAGCGGGTTGAGCGGCAGCAGCTCCTTGATCGCGTTGATCAAGGCCATGCCGTAAGCCTTTACTTCGTCGGTCGGATCGTTGGGTTGTTGCGGGTATTCAACTTCCACCAGATAAGGCGGACGGTGATGCTTGAGCCAGGTACGAATGCGCACACGGCTCAAGCCCTGCGCCACGAACTGCAACCGGCCATTTTCGCGGCTGGCGTGGTGAACCTTGACCAGAGTGCCGTACTCGGGAAGCGCATCGGTCTTGAAGTGGCGCGGGTCTTCCTGAGGAGTGTCCATAAAGAACAACGCCAGCGAATGGTGCTCGGACTTGCTGACCAGTTCCAGCGTCTCAGCCCACGGTTCTTCGTTGACGATAACCGGCAAGACCTGCGCCGGAAAGAACGGACGGTTGTGGATCGGGATGATGTAAACCTTGTCGGGCAGGTTCTGGCCGGGCAAGGCAAGCGAGGTGCTGTCGGAGCTCAGAGACACGTCGTGCTCGTCTGCGTCATCGGGCAAATCTGGCGAGTCTGTCTGCTGGTCGCTCATGGGGCACCTGAGAAGTTGAACATGCTTCTTAGATGGGGCAGCAGCCCTCAGGTTTCAATAGTCTTGGTCGATAGTCTGTAAAGCGGTTGCAAAACCGTCATTTATTAGTTGTTGGTCCAGTCCGTGCTGGCCAGCGCTGGCTTATTTCATTTACGGCGCTGCCGTTATGGGTTGAATCAGGTATGACCAACGTATTTATTTCGGCATTACTGGCTGGACTATGGATGGCATCGGCTGCTAATGCATCGGCTTCTGCCTTTACCGCACAGGTACTCGACAAGCAGGGCAAGCCCCTTGCAGATGCAGTCGTGACGCTCAAAGGCCCGGCTGATCCGTCGCCCGCTGTGCTCAAGGCTGCCATGGACCAGCGCGACCAGGAGTTTGCACCCCATGTGCTGGCTGTACATACCGGCACGCAGGTCAAGTTTCCCAACAGCGACAACATCCGCCATCAGGTTTATTCCTTTTCCCCGGCCAAGCGTTTCGAGTTGCGACTTTACGAAGGCACCCCCTCGGAACCGCTGTTGTTCGACAAGCCTGGTGTGGTAGTGCTGGGCTGCAACATCCATGACTGGATGGTCGGCTACATCTATGTCACGGACGAACCCTGGTTCGGCGTAACGGACAGCAATGGCCTGCTCAAACTGGATCAGGTGCCAGCCGGACATTACGCTGCCACGCTCTGGCATCCGCAAATTGAAGACATGCAGCCCGTATCGGGCGGTGAATTCGATGTGCCCGCATCGGGCCTCACCCAGCGTTTCAACCTCGCGGTCGAAGTGAAAGCCGAGGACAAACCCGGCAAGCCGGCCCCCGGTGGTTTCGGCGACGCTTTTCACAAGGCCGCACATGAATGAAATTTAAAGCCAGCTTTCAGGCGCGCATCGCCGGGGTTCTGATTGCCCTGTTGCTGATTGTCGTGGCCGCAGTTTTTCTCGCGGTCAAGGTTGCGACCGGCGACGCGGTGCGCACCCAGGCTCAGGCGCAACTGGAAGTGGGTAGCCGCGTGTTCGAGCGGTTGATTGATCTGCGTGGCAAGCGCCTGCGTGATGCCGTGCAACTGCTGGCGGCCGACTTCGGGTTTCGTGATGCTGTAGCGAGTGCCGACTCATCGACCATTCGATCGGTACTGCTCAATCATGGCAAACGCATCAATGCCAGCGATATGTTCCTGCTGGGCATGGATGGCGTGGTGGTTGCCAGTACCGAGAAAGAAGTGCCGGAGGGGTCCAGGTTTGTCTATGACCAGGCGCTGCGCAACGCCAAGCGTGCCGGTCAGTCAGTGCTTATTATTCCGGGGGGCGGAATACCTCATTTGCTGGTGGAAAGTACCGTGCTTGCGCCGCTGCCGATAGGCCGCGTGGTGATGGGCTTCACCATCGACAGTGGCATTGCCGAAGAGCTGCGTTCTCTCAGTGGGCTGGAAGTGTCGTTTCTCACGGTGGAAAACGGTCAGTCCGGTGATTTGATCAGTACCCAGCCGCCAGCCATGCACGCGGGGCTGGTCGAGCTGATGCGCAGTTCTTCAGAAGGGCAGATGCTGCTGACCGAGCAAGCGAACCTTAACTTCCTCAGCCAGACGCTGATGCTTGCCAAAAGCAGCAATGGCGACGGCGGACAAGTGATCGCGCTCCTGCAAAGCCCGCTGGACAAGGCCTATCAAGCGTTTGCGCCGCTGGATGAAAAGATTTTCTGGATTTCCATGATCGCATTGCTGGCGTCGCTGCTTGGTACGCTGGCGCTGGCCCGCAGCGTGTCGCTGCCTGTGCAGGAGCTGGCTATTGCGGCCAAACGTATTGGCGATGGCGACTATAAAACGCCGGTAACCCTGGTGCGCAGTGACGAATTGGGCATGCTCGCCGACGCGATCAACACCATGCAACAGGGCATCGCCGTACGCGAAGGGCAGTTGGCTCACAACGCTCTGCACGACAACCTGACCGGCCTGCCCAACCGAGCGTTGGTGATGGAACGTCTTGGCAGTCTGATTGCGGCAAATCGCACGGTCGCCTTGCTGTACCTGGGCATCGAGAACCTGGCCACGATCAACGAAAGTGCGGGTGCCGAAGGCGTTGAGCAACTGTTACGCCAGTTGGGGCAGCGTTTGCAGGGCAATTTGCGGTCTGGCGACACAGTGGCACGGCTGAGTGCCAACGAGTTCTTGCTGTTGCTGGACAACACTGCCAGTGACGGCGCGGTGGGCATGGCCGACGCCGTGCAGCGTTTGCTCAGCGAGCCGCAACGTATCGACAACCATGATCTGATGCTTGAGTGCTGCATAGGCATCACGGTTTATCCGGAACACGGTGACTCCGCCCAGGAACTGGTCAACCGTGCGGCCATTGCCCGCAAGGATGCCTCGTTCATTCCCGGTCGCCTGCAGATCTACCAGGACGGACGTGACCTCGCTCACCAGCGTCAGATATGTCTGATCCGCGACCTGCGCAAGGCTCCGCAGAATGGCGAGCTGATGCTCCATTACCAACCCAAACTGGATATCCGTCAGGGCTATGTTCGTCAGGCGGAAGCCCTGCTGCGCTGGACTCACCCGCGCTTTGGCAATGTTTCGCCTGCTGAATTCATCGTCCTGGCCGAGCGCACCGGTAGCATTAACCTGCTGACCAACTGGGTTATCGAAGAGGCAATGCGTCAGTTGGCCGAATGGCGCCAGCGCGGTCTGGTGCTGCAGGTATCGGTCAACATTTCCGCCGACGACCTGCTGGGCGACGATCTGGCCGGCTATGTCATGAAACTGCTCAAGCAATACGCGGTGCCTGCCGAACAACTGGTATTCGAGATAACCGAGAGCGCGGTCATGAGCGAGCCGGAGAAAGCCCTGGTGGTCCTGCACCGTCTACGCGACTGCGGCATCAGCCTGTCGGTCGATGACTTCGGCACCGGTTACTCGTCACTGGCCCACTTGAAGCGTTTGCCGGTGCAGGAGTTGAAAATCGACCAGTCGTTCGTGCGCAACCTGGATGAAACCAGCGAAGACGCGGTGATCGTGCGGTCGACCATTGAAATGAGCCACAACCTCGGACTCAAGGTGGTGGCAGAGGGTGTCGAGTACCAACACAGTCTGGACCTGCTCCGGCGGTGGCATTGCGATACGGCCCAGGGTTACCTGATCAGTCGGCCGCTGACAGCGTCAGCATTCGAGGCATGGATTGCTACGTATCAGGCATCACCCAGTCTTATGGTGAATTAATCCATGTCCTACAAGACATCATTACTGTTGGGTTATCTGTTGGCGGGCGTGGCAGGGGTTGTCCCGACGCTCGCGCTGGGCGACAACGGCCGGCTGATTGCCACGGGCGGCGCGACCAGCATTGAAGGCAGCGCCGGTGGCGGTATCACTCCATGGGCAGTGATCACCGGTTACAGCGAGCAGGGCGAGTGGGGCGCGACAGCCTTCGCCACGCACGTCAATCTGCCCGACTACAACCTTGATGTGGCAGGCCTCGCCGTCGCCTATGGCAACCGCGTCGAGTTTTCCTATGCTCACCAACGTTTCGATATCAGCAACCTGCAGCACAGGCTCAGTCTGCCGGACGACAACCTCAGTCAGGACGTGTTCGGCGTCAAAGTGCGCCTGTTCGGCGACCTGATCTATGAAAGCCTGCCGCAGGTTTCGCTGGGCGTGCAGTACAAGCATCAGAACGATTTCCTGATCCCGAGTCTGGTGGGTGCCAAGCGTGATTCGGATGTCGAAGGGTATCTGACGGCCAGTCGGCTGTTCATGGGCGCGGCGTTTGGCTACAACGTCGTGGTCAACGGTGGCATGCGTTACAGCCGCGCCAACGAAACCGGCCTGCTCGGGTTTGGCGGGGACCGGCGTGACAGCCGCAGTCTGCTCAAGGAGGGCTCGGTAGCGGTGCTGTTCAATCCGCGCTGGGCGCTGGGCGTCGAATATCGCGAAAAGCCGGATAACCTTTCGTTTGCTGGAGAAAGCGACTGGGCAGATGTGTTTCTCGGTTATTTCCCCAACAAGCACTTGTCCGTTGTATTGGCCTACGCCCGTCTGGGCGAAATCGCCACGCTGGATAACCAGAACGGCACTTATCTGTCTGTGCAGGGGAGTTTCTGATGAGACGCTTGCTGATCTGTCTGATGCTGACGGTACTGGCCGGTTGCGCCCAACAGCAACAGCCCCCCAAGGACGACAGTCTGTATCGAGACCTTGGCCAGCGTGCCGGCATCCAGCGCATCGTCGAAGGCATGCTCATGAACGTGGCCAAGGATGACCGGATTGTCGAGCACTTCAAGAAAGTCGACATCGTGCGTCTGCGCGACAAACTGGTCGAGCAGTTCTGCGTCGAAGCGGGCGGCCCGTGCCGCTACACCGGTGACAGCATGGCCGAGTCGCACAAGGGCCAGAACCTTACTCCGAGCGACTTCAACGCACTGGTTGAAAACCTGATCGCAGCGATGGACACCGAAAACGTTCCGGTTCCGGTCCAGAACCGTTTGATAGCCCGGTTGGCGCCAATGCGTGGCGACGTGGTTGGCAAGTAATTCGTAGCCTTTAAATGCACTCTGACTATCGTGCCAATGCTCCGCGTCCAGGATCGGACGCAGAGCGTCCAGAACGGCGTTCCCACGCTGGAGCGTGCGGAACGATAATCTTCAGGGAG
>NZ_LKEK01000040.1:0-133443 GCF_001466905.1 Pseudomonas sp. ICMP 3272 | reverse complement strand
CGCCGATGGTAGTGTGGGGTTTCCCCATGTGAGAGTAGGTCATCGTCAAGATTAAATTCCAGAAACCCTCACCGCTTACGCGTTGAGGGTTTTTGTTTGTCTGGGGTTCCAAAAACCTCTGCATTCTCCTGAACTCATAACCCCACCTTTCAGTACTGAAGCCAGAGAGTCCCCCTCCAGCTCAGTTGAACGCCCCCATGCCTGCCAGCCTGCTGCCGGGCCGCAGATGGAAGCTGCTCAGTACTGGCAGGCTTCCGTCTGGCTGGCGCTTCGCATCCCAACCAGTCTCCGAGACATCTTCAAAGTCAGCGTCGGTTACAGGCGTTGGCAATGCCCATGAGTTGTGGGCCATATCCAGTCCTTCGCTGTTTACGGTCAACCGTCCCTTGTAGGCAATATTGTTGAGCAGGTGGCCGAGAGGAATCAGCGAGCCATCTGGCGCGATACCTGCCATGTTGTAGTTTGCGCCATTGGAAAAAGCCGTGTTGTTGATGAAGTCCAGTGCCAATGTATGGTGATTGGCGTAGAAACCGGCGGATTTGTTGTCGAAGGCAACTGAATTACGGACGATATGTTTCACACCGTTGGGCACATACTTGCCACCGTATCCGCCCGCTTTGATGCCATTGCCGTTGCCCGCTTCAAGTTTGGTGTGCGTGCCAGGCAGGTAGCCTTGCTGCCATGCCCACGAGTTTTCGATGGTTACCGGCGAGAAGGCATTGATCAGGTCAAAGCCGTCGTCGGAATTGGCCCAGGCTCTGCAACCGCGAAATACGTTGCCTGGATGGCCCGCCTTGATATGTGCGCCGAAGCCGTCAGCGCTCTGACCTGCGCCGTTTGAGGTGTAAGGATCGTAGTTGTGGTGGGAGTCGGTATTGAGTACCAGGTTATAACCGCCGTTCTGAATGAACAGGCCTGGCCCCATGTTGTGATGCAAGTTGAGTTGCTCGAAAGTGTTGTGGCTGCCGCTGTTCCAGATACCCCAGGACTCGTGATTGAGATGGTTATCCGGCTGCTGCGGCACGCCCGTTACCTCCAGCCCCTTCAGGTGTAACCAGCTACCGGTAACGTTGAAGCCTTTGACGCGACAATCGTCTTTCATGGCCGAGAAATCGAAAACCGGTGTTTCGCCCGGATAGGCCCAATAACGTATAGGTTTGTTTTCGCTGCCGCTGTTGTTCAGGGTGATGGCATTGACGGTGTCTGTACGGGTAGCGCAGCTGTTGATGCCTGCTGTGTAGGCATAGACTCCGCCGCGAAAGTACACCGTGTCGCCAGCTTTTGCGGCTTGCTGTGCACGCATGATGGATCGCAACGGTGCGGCTTTTGTACCGGCAGCATGATCATCGCCATTGGGGGCAACGTAGTAGTCGGTTGCATGCGCTGTTGCAGCAACGGTCAGCAAGACCGTCAACAGTATGGTTTTCATGAGGTCACTCCAGGCCTGCCTCTCGCAATCCTATGCGTGTTTGCTGCACCCCATTGTGAATTCAATGAATAAAGAGTCTGTTTGTGCAAGGCCTGCACTATGGCCTCACTCAATTCAAAGACAATAAAAAAGGCCGCATTCTCATGCGGCCTTCTGGCTACAGCTAACGGCCCTTACGAAGCCAGCTCTGGTACCGCTGGCTTGACATCGTCACGACGCTGAATGTATTTCCAGTCAGCTTCATCGATGTATATCCCGTTAGGCCCGCTGCCACCTTCCAGGTCGATGGCCACATGGGCCGATACCTGTGGCTTCACACTTGCCAGAATCGGAACGAAGCCCAGTTGCAGGCTCGTTTCCAGCAGCGCAGCCTGGTTCTTCTCATCGATGTCTGCTGCTTCGTCCAGGTAATAAGGCAAGCGCACCCGACCAGCCTGATCCCGATCCATCAAGTGCAGCAACAGGTACATGTTGGTCAATGCCTTGATGGTCATCGTCGTGCCGTTGGAAGCTGCGCCGTCGATATCGGTGTGGATAACCGGCTGACCATTGACCTTGGTGATCTCGAATGCCAGTTCGAACAAGTCCTTCAAGCCCAACTGGTTATGGTTGGCAGCCACAAGTCGCGCCAGATACTCCTTGGCCTCTTCGTTCTTGTTGTCCTGCTCGGCGCTCTGGCTCAGGTCGAAGACTGACAGTGTCTCGCCTTCTTCATATTGCCCGGCGCTGTGGATAATCTGATCGATGTGCTTGAGTGCTTCCTTGTTCGGGGCGAGCACGATACGGAAGCTTGCCAGGTTAGAGACTTGACGCTTGTTGATCTCGCGGTTGAACAGCGCCAGTTGATGCTCAAGGCTGTCGTAGTCGCTACGAATATTGCGCAGGGTGCGGGCGATGTCAGTAACCGCAGCGCGACGAGCCTTGCCCAGCGTAAGTGCCTCATCGGTACGGTGCGCGTAGGCATTGATCAGTAGCTGCAGGCGACGCTCCATGTCGTCCTCGCTGTCGAACTTGGCCACACCCTTGAGGCGAACCTGGGCATACAGCGCTTCGATCTGCCCATCGCTGCGCAACAGACCTTGCCAGCTGTCCTGATAGTCGTTGAGCAGCGGCAACAGGTTATCCATGGAGTCGTCGATCGGGTCCATGAACGGTGTGCCGAAAGGCAGGTCTGCTGGCAGTAACTGACGGCGACGTAGCGCGTCGTCCAGCGTGCGTTGCTTGGATTCCATATCGCCGATCTGACGTGCGATCAATTGCAGCTTGGCTGACAGTTGCTGCACGCGCTCGGTGAACGCGTCGCTGGAGCGTTTCAGTTCATCCTGAGCGGCTTCCATCTGCGCCAGTTCTTCCAGCTTGGTGGATTCCTCCGCGCTCAAGGTCTGGCAGCGGCGGAAGTCTTCAAGTGCCTTTTGCGCATCCAGCACCTGCTGGTACAGCGCTTCGGTCTGGGTCTTGCTCGCCGAACGGTCGGCAGCGACAGCCTGCTGGGTTTTCAGCTGTTTGAGTTCTTTTTCCAGACGCTCTTTCTGATCGCGCAGCGCAGCACGATCGGCCAGCGCCTGCAGGGCAGGAGGCTCGATACTCGACAGGTTGATTGTCAGCCCGGGTACGGCGAATTGATCGCCCTTGAAGCCATCCAGAATGGTCTCCAGCGATTTGACCCACGCGTCGCCGTCGTCCAGCGCAATACCTTGCTCACCCAGTGGCAGGCTGAACAGCGCGCTGTTGAACAGGCGCATCAGGCGTTCTACGTCCGGCTGGGAGAACTCTTCACGCAGACGGGCGTAACTGTTGTTGTCCGCGTGGTCGAGCTGTTGCTTGACCGACTTGAGGCGTTTCTCCAGGTCGCGCAAACGCTCGTCCAGGTCTTCGGCGCTGAACTGCCGGGACTGGGCCAGCGCACCGGCCAGCTCATCGTGAGCATCCTTGGCTGCGAGCAGTTGCTGCTCCAGCACCTTGACGTCATCGACCAGCGCGAAACGATTCTTCAGCACCGACAGCTCGCCGACCCAGCGCTGGATGCTGCTGATCTCGCGCTCCAGACGCATCAGTTCCTGAGTGCTGCTGCGCTGATCGTTCTGCATCTCATCCTGCTGAGCACGGTAATGCTCGGCCTGAGCGACCAGTTCTTCCTTGCGCGCGCCAGAGTAGTCCGACCAAGTGCCAAGCAGTGAATCGAGGATCGGCGACAGACGATGCAGTTTGCCGCGCAACAGATCACGCTGTTTGACTCCGGCAGCCAGTGCCTCGACCAGCGGGCCAGCCAGTACCAGCGAGTTGTAATCCTGTTCCATGCGCCGCACGTCGCGGAAAGCTTCTTCACAGGCGGCGATGTAGTCGACGCTGCCCGAACGCAGGCTGTGCTCGAACGCATCGAGAAACAGCTGCTTGAGTTTGGCTGCCGTGATTTCACGCATGTGCAGCAGGTTGATGAACAGCGCGCGGAAAGTCTTCAGGCTCTGCTCGCTGGTGGAGCGTAGCGGGATCAGGGTCAGGTCCAGCGGGATCGAGGTATGACCGCCGACCAGCAGGCGGCGCAACTCGTCCGGCTTGAGTTCGTAGGCTTTCAGGCCCTGGCTTTCCAGGTTGCTGAACAGCTCTTTCTGACGCAGGCAGGTGTCGTTCTTCTGGTAATGACCCAGGTCCAGCTCGCCGGCATAGGCGAAGAACTGATGGCCGAAACCGCCACCCGGGCCGCGGCCTACCACGCCAATCACATGCGGGCCGTGGGGCAGGGAGACTTCCACCAGAATGTAACTGGTGTCGCTGGCAAAGTAGAAGCGCCGGGACTGCTCAAGGCTGTACTTGCCGAAGCTCATGTCCGACATGCGTGCCAGAATCGGGAATTGCAGGGCGTTGATCGAGGCGCTCTTGCCGAGGTTATTCGCGCCGTACACCGACAGCGGGTTTTCCAGCGGGAACAGGCCGAGGCTGTAACCGGCGGTGTTCAACAGGGCAAAGCGGCGGATGCCATAACGTTCCTGGCTCATGTGTCCATCTCCTGTCGTTGCTCATCGGCGATTGCCCGGGCCAGTGCCTCTTCCTCGGTTTCTTCACCGAATTCAGCCAGGTCCAGAGGGTCATCGGTTTCCAGCAGCTTCTCGTCGCTGTCATCATCGATGAGCACAGGCGTTGGCAGTGGCAGGGCGCTATGCAGGCTGGCCGCCAGATCGCGGTCCTGTTGCACCGACAGGCACACATCGAGAAAACGGTGCATCGGCGGCAGGAAGCGGTAGATACCGACCTCTTCACTGGCAAAACCCAGTTGCGTCATGCGGCGCATGATCTTCTCTTCAAGCTCTTCCTGGGTCTGCACTTCCGCCTGAAGAAACAGGTCCCGGTACTTTTCCAGCATCGAAGGCAGTTCGTCACGGCCCAGACTGCCGCCATCCAGCACGGCCATCGGGTCACGGCCCTGATCGGCCAGATGCTCGACGAGGATGAAGGTGAACAGCGCCAGACGCTGAGCGGTCTTGTTGACCTGCGCGGCGGCCAGTTCAGGCACGAAATAGTAGAAACCGCGGGTGTCGCAGATCAGTTCGTAGCCCAATGCCTTGAACAGCGCGCGGTACTGGTCCTGGCAGTTGGAGAGTTGGGCATACAGCTCCGGGTCACGGCGGCTGATGTGATAGCCCTTGAACAGCTCGCGAAAGATCGGCGCGAGCTGGGACATTTCGGATAGATCAAGATGCATGAACAGGGCTCTCGGAATGCTCTGGCTGCTCGTCTTTTGCGGCGAGCAGGGCAAAGGAGCGCAGGCTGACGCGGTGCTCCCGGGTGAAATATTCGCGACGCTCGAGGCGTTCACGGGCGAAGCGCTTGTCCCGCGACAACCGCGAGAACCAGTACAACAGCTCGTCGGTTTCGCCGGTTGGTTCCTGCTCCAGCAACCAGACCATCAGGTCAGGCATCGGCAGGGCGCTTTCGCAGCGCTCGAGCATTTCCTTGACCGTACGTGGCGCGCGGGGTGGTTCGCCCTTGCGTGTACCACTGGCCTTGGGGAATTTCGCAGGCTTGGGTTCAAAGCGCGCCAAGGCATAGACGTAAGCCTCGACCTGGCTCGCGCTGCCCAGAAAGGTACTTTGCGGGCGGGTAAACAATGGCATGGCAGCCTGTGGCACTGCGTCCAGGCCCTTGCGCCGAATCGCCGACAAGGCCAGCGCCGCGCCACGAGTCACCGCATTATGGCGACGTGCCTCCTCGCGCAGCGGCAACAGCAGCTCGCGTGCATGGCGCAAGGTCAACTGAGCGCTGGTCTGCATCTCCAGAATGCGCGCATGGGTGCGCAGCAGCATGTCGTCGTCGACCAGATGACCGAGGCGTTGTTGCTCGGTCAACAGGCGCAGCAGCACATTCTCGACCTTGCGCACACCCTGTTCGAAAGCACCGTCGGCATTGACCAGTTGAATCATCGGCTCGACGTATTCGTCCCAGGTGGCCAGAACTTCTGCATACCGCTGGCGCAAAGGGATCTGCCGGTCGCTGGTCTTGGCCCGGTCGGCGACCGCGACCAGTGCCTGTTCGTCGTTGGCAAGCTTCTTGAGAACGTCGCGCACGCGCATGTCCAGCAGCCGCAGCTGCCTGGCCAGATCATTGGCATCGCGAATATCGAACGCGTCCTGGATGTAACCGGCCAGGCGCTCCAGATGGCGCAGATAAGCCTCGATTTCCAGGCACAGGCCCAGCCGGTGCTCGCGGCGCAGGTAGGACAGGAAGTCATGGATCTGTGCGTTGAGCTCAAAGCGGTTCGGACTTTTCGCGACGGGCACCAGAATGTCCAGACGAATCCACACGTCCAGCAGGTTGGTGATGTCTTGCGGGGTGCTGTCCTGCTGCTGAGCGCCCAATTGCAGGCGCAGCTCGCTCAGGCTCAACGTACCCTGGTCGAAGTGTTCGCATAAGGGCTCGAGTAGCGCCCAGTGCTCGGCAAGGGCGCGCAGGACGCGCTTGGGTTCGATCATCGTTAGGCCGACTGTTGACAAGTGAAAAGCGGCAATTGTACTGCATCAGTCGCCTGATATTTCACCTGCGGGCGATATGCTGCAGCGCAAAAAGGCGAACAACGCTAGAATTGCGCGCTTAACTTATCCACAGGTGGCTGACCCTTGCTCAACGAGTCCCGTCGCCGCGCTTATTTGACCGCCATGCAGGTGGTCAACTGGCTGCCGCGCACAGAACTGCCATTCGCCGCGCCCTCGCGTCCGGAGCTGCTTGCGCCGTTACCGCCGCCGGTCGAGGTGCAGAACATTGCGCCTGCTGCCGCGCCATCTGCGCACGCTGCGCCGGTCGAAGCTGCGAACGTTGTGCCGATCACCCGGCAGCCCGAGCGCCCGAAGGTCGAGGTGCCGCGTCCGTCACTGGCCAGCACGCGCACAGTTGCCGCGGTCGAAGAGGCCGCGCCTGCGCCGCCCAAGGCCGCGGTTGTGCCGCCACCGCGTTTTGCCCTGCAATTGCTGCGTGCCGGGCGTTGCATGCTGCTGGTAGAGCTGACCACCGGCCAGCCGTTTCAGAGCCGCGATCCGTCCTACCTGCTGCTCAAGGACATGCTGCGCGCTGCCGGTCTGCCCGACAGCCCGCAGATTATCGGCGAACCGGTGCGCTGGCCGTTGCTGGTGCGCGGCCAGATGGATCAGGGCCCGGAAGCGGCGCGCGACTTCGTGCAAGGCTTTGTCGGTGCCCGGCTTGAGGACGAACCCTGTGCGTGCCTGTGGCTGATCGGTTTGCCGTCGATGAAGTTCGCCGGTGAAGCCGACGCCGAATCCTATAACCGCGAATTGCAGATCGAAGGTCTGGGTACTGCCTGGGCGTTGCCGGGTCTCGAATTAATGATGGACGAGCCTGAGCGCAAGGCCGATGTCTGGAAAGCCATGCGTCGGCTGATGACGCGCTGGAAATCGATCGATGAGTGATGCCGTAACCTTCCGCCCCATGACCGAAGCCGATATGGATGCGGTGCTGAAAATCGAATACGCAGCATTCAGCCATCCCTGGACACGCGGCATCTTTCTCGATGGCCTCAAGTCCTACGAGATCTGGCTGATGTTCGAAGGAGCGCAGCAGGTTGGGCATGGTGTGATTCAGGTCATCATCGATGAAGCACATCTGCTCAATATCACCGTCAAACCTGAAAATCAGGGCCGTGGTCTTGGCTTGCTGCTGCTGGATCATCTGATGAAGCGTGCTTATCAGCTAAACGCTCGGGAATGCTTTCTGGAGCTGCGTGACAGTAATCGTCCAGCCTATCGTCTGTATGAAAACTACGGTTTCAACGAGATAGGCCGGCGTCGCGATTACTACCCGGCGGTCGGCGGCCGCGAAGACGCCGTGGTCATGGCCTGCACGCTTTTCGAATAGTGCTGGCGGTCAGCGCTGGGTGTTGCCGTCCAGCGGGTCCAGAATGGCCAGCTCCTCCTCGTCGAGCCCGTTGCCACCGCCGATGTCATCTTCATCGACTACCGTCAGGTCCAGATCGGCAGGATCGTCTTCGCCCTGCTCGTTCGGTGAACGGGCACCGTCTTCGCGGATCAGGGTTTCCGGCGACAGATCGTCATCGGTCGAATGGTGATCGTCAGTCGAGGCACCGGTCAGGCCTGCCTCACGCACACGCTGATCCGGAATTTCATGTTGCAGTTGGTCTTCAGGGATAAGATCACCGATACGGGCGGTCTCATCTTCATTGAAGTCGAGTGTTTCCATAGAGCCCATGCGGTCTTCGTTGTCATCAATGGGTTCCGGCTGGGTCGCACCGAATGGGCGGCGTGAATCGTTCATGACAAATCCTCATTTGGGGTGGTCGTAAAAAGTTGACCGGCCACGACTTTGAAGATTCCTTTTTGTTGACCGACGAGCTTTGGTGAATTTTGTCAGTAGTGGCAAATAGGCGTGACTTGAAGGATTCGACTCCAGTCCAAGGCTGGGCATCATTATCGAGGCGTCAAAGCATGAACGAGCTACAAGACCTGATTGATAACAATGCACGCTGGGCCGATGCGATAAAGCAGGAAGACCCAGAGTTTTTCGCCAAACTGGCCCGCCAGCAAACACCTGAGTTCCTGTGGATCGGTTGTTCGGATGCACGTGTCCCGGCCAACGAGATCGTCGGCATGCTGCCCGGCGATCTGTTCGTCCATCGCAACGTGGCCAACGTTGTATTGCACACCGACCTCAACTGCCTGTCGGTGATCCAGTACGCAGTGGACGTGTTGAAGGTCAAACACATTCTGGTGACGGGCCACTATGGTTGCGGCGGTGTACGCGCGTCCATGCAGGACCGCCAGTTTGGCCTGATCGACGGCTGGCTGCGCACGATTCGTGATTTGTATTACGAAAACCGTGAAGTGCTGGCCAATCTGCCGACCGAGGAAGAGCGTGTCGACCGTCTGTGCGAGCTGAACGTGATTCAGCAAGTAGCCAACGTCGGTCACACCAGCATTGTGCAGAACGCCTGGCACCGTGGGCAGAGCCTGTCTGTGCATGGCTGCATCTACGGCATCAAGGACGGTCGCTGGAAGAGCCTCGACGTAACCATCAGCGGCTTCGAGCAGTTGCCGCCGCAGTACCGTCTGCGTCCGCAGGACTGACAGCCGCCCTCAGGCTGCAGCATCGCCAGCCAGTCTGTTTTTGCGACGGCTGGTTGGCGACAGGCAGGTCATCACAGCACGAAGCGCTGCACCATCAGTTTCAGATCAGCCGCCAGCATCGACAGCGAATTGCTCGCCACGGTGGTCTGCTGCGCGCCTGACGCTGTCTGGCTCGACAGGTCGCGGATACTGCTCAGGTTGCGGTCTACTTCAGTCGCAACCTGGGCTTGCTGTTCTGCGGCACTGGCAATCAGCAGGTTGCGGTCGTTGATGGTGGCCGTTGAATGGATGATCACGGTCAATGCTTCGCCAGTTGATGCAGCTTGCTCAAGCGTCAGGCTGGCTTGCGTTGCCGTGTGGCGCAACGAGCTGGCCGTTTGCTGAGTGCTTTGCTGCACACCGCTGATCAGCCCTTCGATTTCTGAGGTCGAGGCGCTGGTGCGTTGCGCCAGTGAACGAACCTCGTCAGCTACCACGGCAAATCCGCGCCCGGCTTCGCCCGCCCTGGCTGCCTCAATGGCGGCGTTCAGGGCCAGCAGGTTGGTCTGGTTGGCGATCGCGCGAATCACATCGAGGATGCTGCTGATGCTCTGTGTGCGCTCGGCCAGTCCTTCAGCCTGATGCGAGGAGTCCAGCACGTTTTCAGTCAGTTGCTTGATCGAAAGAATCGTCGCCGACAGTTTTTCCTGCCCTTGCGCTGCCGCCTGGGTCGACGCCTGTGATTCGGTCACGGTGCTGCTGGCATTGCCTGCCACTTCGATGGCCGCCTGACTCATCTGGTTGACGGCGACTGCGGCCTGCTCGATTTCGTTGTTCTGCAATTGCAGATTGAGCGCACTGGCTTCGGCAATGGTGCCCATCTCCTGAACCGACTGCGACAGCTGCGTCGCCGCTGCGTAGATCTGATCAATCGTGCCGTGCAGGTTGGTGCGCATGCGCCCCAGGGTGATCAGCAACTGCGCGGTCTCGTCCTTGCCATCCGGTATCCGGTGCTCTGTCAGATCACCATCGGCGATGGTGCTGGCAATGTGCAAAGCCTGGCGGACCGGGTGAATGATGCTGACGCTCAGACGCCAGGCCAGCAGCAGGGTCAGAGCCAATACGACGGCGATGGCGCTCAGCGCAATGATTCTCGCCTGCTCGTAACGGGTGCCTGCTGACTCTACGGCGGCGGCAGCGCTCTGTTTGTTCAGCTCGCGCAGCAACTGCACCTGCATGTCCATCAGGTCGCCTTGCAGCGCGAGCATGGTATTGGCCAGCATTCGGGCCTCATCCAGCTTGTTCTGCTCGATCAGCGTGATCTGATTCTGCAAGCCGGGCATGAACGCCTTATAGGCATCCTGCAACGCGACGATAGAGTCATGCTCAGTGCCCGATTGAACACGCGCAAGGTATTCCGAGAAACCTTTCTCGACTTCGTTCTTGAGCTGTTCGACATTGATCTTGCTGTTGATGACCGCACCCGGATCGTCGGCATTGGCGATCAGCCGGGTGGTCTCGCTGCGCAGTTTGACCAGGCCGATGGCGATGGCATCGGCCATGGCGATACTGGGCAGCGCGCCGCTCTCGACAGCTTCGCCCTGATTGCGGATCTCCTGCATCTGCAGCAGGCAGAAAGCCCCCAGCGCGACCATCAGCAGGGAAGTGATACCGAAACAGATCACCAGGCGCAGGGTAATCCTGAAGCGGCGCAATAGTGTTGGCGTTGTGGATTGCCGACGCAGGAAACGAGGCATAAATCTTTTCACGGCACACAACCCCTATAAACACGCATACCTTCTCGGAGAGCCGTTTATAGGGCAGTTGTGTGATGTCTTTGTGACATCTGATGTTTATGTTGAAAACAAAAAATCATTCATGGCTGAGGCGCGCCGATTTCCTCCATCAGTTCATCCAGAAAACGCTTCAGCCGGTCGTGCCTGATCTTCGCCATCTGTGCCCCGGTATCGGTTTGAAAGCTGTCGGCGAGGTGCAGCAGCTTGGTATGAAAATGGTCGGCGGCGAAGTTCATGTCGTCATACGGGCGCTGGCTGGCATGCGGGTCGTTCGGTTCGTAAAGCTGTCTGCCCATCCGCCCTGATACGTAAAAGGTTCGAGCCACGCCGATCATGCCCAGAGAATCCAGACGGTCGGCGTCCTGCAGAATTCGGGCTTCCAGTGTCAGCGGGATTATCGCCGCCGAAAAACTGTGCGCTTCGATAGCATGGGCAACCGCAGCGATACTTTCTTCGTCCCACCCCATCTCGGTAAGCAATTCGCTGGCCCGTACTGCCGCCAGTCGCGAAGCGCTGGAGCGAAACGGTGAATCTTTCTCGACCGAAACACAGTCGTGTAACAGTGTGGCGGCGATCAGTACGCGGGCATCGCCGCCTTCCCGGTCACGGATAGCGCAGACGTTTTTCCAGACGCGCAGCAAGTGCGAGACGTCGTGCGCGCCATCGATTTTCTCTGCATGAGTGTGCGGGATCAGCAGGCTGGCCAGATCCTGAAACGGGGCGAAGCTGGCGGCGGTCATGCGATGGTCCTCGGGTGTCTGTGCGGGTATCAGCATTACAGACAATGCCGCCTGATAAAACCCTGTCACTGGTCAAGAATAGGGCTGATCTGACCAGCAAGCAGGCCTGCGCCCTTGGCGTTGAGGTGATTGAAGTCCTTGTAGTACGAGTTCATGTCGCCAATCAGGCATTGCTTGTCCTTGCAAAAGGCGTCATCCAGCGTGATCAACCTGATCTGCTTCGCCTGGCTGGCGTGCAGGAACAGCTCGCGAGTGAAGCGTTGCAACAGAGCATGTTTTTCCACCGGCACCGACAGTTCACTGACCCGCTGCAGTTTCTGCGCATCACTGTCCGAGGCGTCCCGGGCCAGGCGGTAGTAGAGACTCTCGGGGTTGATCAATTGCTGCGGCACCTGTGCGACGATGAATACCTCGGTGCCGATATCGCGGTAGGCCTTTATCGTGGTTGCAAGCGCCTGCCGGAACACTGCTCGCGAGGTTTCCCGATTTTTTTCCGGGTGGGTCCGGGAGGTCAGGAAATACTTGCTCATCTTCCGTTCGCCGTAATCGCCGTCGGTGTACAGCGTCCAGCGTGCCACCAGCACGACCTTTTTGATCTGCCGCTGCTTCACGTATTCAAACTCGCGATTGGCCAGCGTCTCGCATACCCCGGCAGGGTAGTTGCCGTTGGCGACATCCACGCCGAGCAAGGGCAGGCAACCGCCCAGACCTATGTGCGCGACGGTTCTGCCCAGATCCCGCGCGGCGGCGTCAAACGTCGATAACAGGGCCTCTGAGTGGCTGTCACCAAACAGAGCCATCTCCGGTACGACGTTGCTGTCGGCAAGACCAAACAGGCAAAAATCGACATTCCAGCCTTGGCTATCAAGGTTCCGGTCGCATCTTTCGCGTATCTGCGGGTCGACAAATGCCTGATGCATCGCCGGATCGACAGCGAAGCGCTGGCTAAAGCCATTATTGAGATAACCGACCAGCCCCAGCGCGACAAATAGCGTCGAAGCAACGCCTGCCGAGGCGAAGATCTGACGACGTTTGAATGCGCCGGCCTTGCGAAAAGGCTGCTCGACGAAGCGCCAGCTCAGCCAGGCCAGCAGCAGCGAGAGCACGGTCAACGCCAGCATCAGCGACAGGTCCGGCTCAATCAGGCTGCGCTGACGAGTGAAGGCAAAGACGGGCTGATGCCACAGGTAAGCGCTGTAACTGATCATGCCGATCAGGACTGGTAATCGTGAACTCAGTGCTCTGCCGACCCAGGTCTGGCGATTGGCGAAGACAATGATCAACGCCGCGCCCAGCACAGGCACCAGCGCGTTGAGGCCAGGGAAAGGTGTACTGCGGTCGAAACACACCACGGCATAACCGATCAGCAGAATGCCCAGCAGCGTCGCCGCCTGATCGAGATGGCTGGCGCTATCAACGCTACGCGGGCGCCAGGCAAAGTAGAAGGCGATGAACGAGCCCGTCAGCAATTCCCAGGCGCGTGCAGGCAACAGATAAAAAGCGGTGCTGGCGTTATGACGCGCCCCCAGCTCCGCCAGCGCCAGGCTCGTCAGGGCGGCGGCGATCAGCAGTACAACCAGCCACTTGCGGCCCATGCTCCAGGCCAGCATCAGTAGCGGTGGGAAAAACAGGTAGTACTGCTCCTCTACTGCGAGCGTCCAGGTGTGCAGCAAGGGTTTGAGTTCAGCGGTTGCGTCGAAATAGCCGCTTTCCAGCCAGAACAGTAGGTTGGAAGAGAAGGTCGGCACCGCTACCAGGCTCTTGGCGAAGTATTTCAGGTCAGACGGGTCGAGCGTCAACCACGCGACAGGCAGGCAGACCAGCATCATCACGAACAGCGCTGGCAGAATGCGCCGGGCGCGCCGTTCGTAGAAATCGATCAGCGAGAATCTGCCTTTGAGCATCTGCGCAAGAATGATCGAGGTGATCAGATAGCCAGATATCACAAAAAAGATGTCGACCCCTACGAATCCACCGCTGAATAACGGCAAACCCGCGTGATACAGGATGACCGGGATCACCGCGAGCGCGCGCAGACCATCGATTTCGGGTCGATAGCCGAGCGCCGGGTTATGAGGAATGCCCATGAAGTGTGCTCGATACAGGAAGTGGTGAAAGGCGGCAAATGCGCGCCGCAATAGCTACCGCCAACGCGGGGCGCAGGCGTCGGGGATGGAGGTTCAGAAGGGAATTGCAGGAGAGAGAGTGGTGTATTTTTTAGTTCAGGTATTCGCTTCTGTCCAATGGCTGAAGCCGGTTTATGACGACAGATCAGTCTCTTCCCACCTGAAACAGGAAAAGCCCTTTATAATGCATGGTTTTACCCATCCTCGATGCGAGAACCATTGTGAGCTTACCGTCCTGCCCGAAATGCAATTCCGAATACACCTACGAAGACGGCAGCCTGCTGATCTGCCCGGAATGCGCCCATGAATGGTCTGCAGACGCTGCTGGCGCCGATGCAGCCGACGACGTGAAAGTCATCAAGGACTCCACGGGCAATGTGCTGCAGGACGGCGATACCATTACCGTGATCAAGGACCTGAAAGTCAAAGGCTCTTCGTTGGTGGTCAAGGTCGGTACCAAGGTCAAGAACATCCGTCTGGTCGATGGCGACCACGATATCGATTGCAAGATCGACGGCATCGGCGCGATGAAGCTGAAGTCGGAGTTCGTCCGCAAGGTTTGATTCTGTCGGGCAATGGCTTTAGCCTGAACGCCTCGCCGGTCCTTCGACTGGCGGGGCGTTCATGTTTCCGGGCGCGCCAGGGCTGTTTTTCCTGAACAGGTGAATACCGTGCCGACGACTACCCCCGCCCCGTATCTGAAACCCGATGAATGTGTCGTGCTGTTCGATGGCGTCTGCAAACTGTGCAATGGTGTGGTGAAGTTTCTGATTCGCCATGATCCGCACCAGCGTCTGCGCTTGGCCGCCGTACAGTCGGAGCAGGGGCAGGCATTGCTGAAGTGGGCCGGGCTGCCGCTCGACGATTTTCATACTATCGCGGTCATCGTTAACAATCGGGTGTTTGTACGCTCGGATGCCTTTCTGCACATCATGGGGCTGTTGCCCGCGCCGTGGCCGCTGCTCAAAGTGCTGGGTATTTTTCCACGCTTTCTAATGGACTGGGCCTACAACCGTATCGCGCTCAACCGATATCGCCTGTTCGGGCGCTATGATCACTGTCTGTTGCCGTCGCCCGAGAACCGCCAGCGCTTCCTTGACGGCTGACGACCGGCGGTCATTTGTAAAGTCTGTTATGAGTGCACGGGTTGTGATCCACTCTGGCGGTCCGTAGAATTCGTGTCATCTGGCTTTACCCCCCATATCCACAATAATCCACTTTGCACACTGCGCCCGATTCAGAAGGTCGAGCGGAGCGTTTTTGCGTTGGTTTTTCAGTGGGGCGAGCCGCGGTTTTCCATACAGGTGTCAGGCGTGCGTATTCACGCGTGGCGATCGGCCTTCGGGTCGGAACATTTTCAGGGCGTTGTGATTCTTGATAACTTCACCTCCAAACGAGCAGGCAGGTAGCTGGCTTGGCGTATTCGCGCTGGCCTTGGCGGCCTTCATTTTCAATACCACCGAGTTCGTGCCGATCGGTCTGCTGAGTAACATCGGCCAGAGCTTCGAGATGACCCCGGCCCAGGTCGGGCTGATGCTCACGATCTATGCCTGGGTCGTGTCGCTGATGTCGTTGCCGATGATGCTGGCGACGCGCAACATCGAGCGCCGCAAGTTGCTGATGTTCGTGTTCGGCCTGTTTGTGGTCAGCCATGTACTCTCCGCAATCTCCCCCAGCTTCGCAATCCTGCTGGTGAGCCGGGTCGGTATCGCCTTTGCACATGCGGTGTTCTGGTCGGTCACGGCGTCGCTGGCCGTGCGTATCGCACCGCCCGGCAAGCAGGTTCAGGCGCTTGGCCTGCTGGCAACCGGTACGTCGCTGGCGATGGTGCTGGGTATTCCGCTGGGCCGCGTGCTGGGTGAAGCCCTGGGCTGGCGGACTACCTTTCTGGGCATCGCCGGCATTGCTGCGCTGGTAGTCTTCCTGTTGGCTCGTGCGCTGCCTTTGCTGCCCAGCCAGAACTCCGGTTCGTTGCGCAGCCTGCCGATCCTGTTCAAACGCCCACGGTTAATGGCGATCTACCTGCTGACCGCGATTGTGGTGACCGCTCATTTCACCGCCTACAGCTATATCGAGCCGTTCACCCAGACTGTGTCCCGACTCAGCGGCGAAATGACCACGATTCTGCTGCTGGTCTTTGGCGGTGCAGGAATCATGGGCTCGATCATCTTCAGCCTGTTCAGCGACCGCTTTCCTAACGGGCTATTGATCACCGCCATTGGCACGCTGACCGTTTGCCTGCTGATGCTGTTGCCCCTTTCCGGTGACGCGGCGACGCTCGGCACGCTGACCATTATCTGGGGCATGGCGATCATGTGCTTCGGGCTGACCTTGCAGGCGCGCGTGCTCTCGCTGGCACCGGATGCGACCGACGTGGCGATGGCGCTGTTCTCGGGCATCTTCAATATCGGTATTGGTGGCGGTGCGCTGCTCGGCAGCGTGGTCAGCAGCCATCTCGGGGTTGCCAATGTCGGTATCGTCGGTGGCCTGTTGGCCCTTGGCGGGTTGGGGCTTTGCTGCTTTACGACGCATTACTTCGGTAAAATCCCGCCTGCTGCCGAGGTGCAGGCCGAGAGTAAATAGAGCACACATAAAAAAGCTCGCTGACCGTGCAAGGCGATCAGCGAGCTTTTTGTTCTGGCCTCGGCGTCAGGCTTTAAGCCGGCCCAGCCATTCCAGCGACGTTCTCCAGATACAAATTCCGAGAAAATACGCCGACATCGCCAGCCACAGGCCCATGACTACAGGGCCATTGTGCGGGTGGTTGATGATCAGCAGCGCGCTGGACAACAACCACACGGTGGTAACTGCGATGTTGATCGGCATGAAACGACGCACACGAAACGGATGCAGAAACTTCATGCGGGTCAGGGTCAGCAATGCCAGGGCGATGATGGTGATGAACGTCAGCCACGGCGCGGGCGAAAGAATGTAGAGGCACAGGGCGACTACGTTCCATGCGGCGGGAAAGCCCTGAAAGTAGTTGTCCTTGCTTTTCATGTCGACGTTGCAGAAGCAGAACAGCGACGACACCAGGATCACCGATACGCTGAGCAGCAACGTGTAATCCGGCACCGGTATGTAGCGATAGATGAACAGTGCCGGAATGAACACGTAGGTCAGATAGTCGATGACCAGGTCCAGCACCGAGCCATCGAAGTGCGGCAGTACCGACGTGGTATTGACCTTGCGAGCCAGTGAGCCGTCTACGCCATCCACGATCAGGGCAGCGCCCAGCCACAGCAGGCAGGCTTTGGGTTCGTTGTTGAATAGTGCAATGGTAGCCAGGAACGCAAGGACGACGCCGGTGGCGGTGAAGCCATGCGCGCCCCAGGCGTTGAGTCTGGCTATGCGTTGATTGGTTATCACGGGGGCGCTCTCCAGGAAATAATGCTTGCCAGGGTGTGCCGCAAACCTGACCGGTAGCAACTATCGACCCGGCAATTGCCGATAAGTTTAGCGGTGACTATCCCTTGTTTCCCGGTTGCTTTCCAGAAAACCGCGATCTGTGTCAGACCGCTCGTCTCTGTAGTCTTGCGGTTTGACGAAACAGGTAGGCGCGTCACCGTTGGCATTGAGTTGGTTGATCAGGGTCGGCTGGCCTTGTTCATTGAACATTACCTGCCCGACACCTGCCGAGTTCCATAAGCGTTCACCGGCATTGCTGTGCTCGGGCGTGCGCGGAACAACCTTCATCAGGCGGCGCTTGGTGAACCAGTTAAGAGGTGAGCGGGGAGAGTATAACCAGCGATTCAGTCGATCAAAAGTGTCCAGCAGACGACGGGGGAATTCATTCTTGATGCCACTGCTGGTGATTTGCCAGATGTGAGGCCCGCCACTGCGCTGACGGATCAGGATTTCGTAGACGAACGAGTAATGCACATCACCCGACAGGATCACGTAATTGCCCGGGGTTCTGGAATGGCGAAAGATGTTCAGAATGACGTTGGCTGCGCCACGATGCGCCATCCAGTTTTCCGCATCGACCAGCAACGGGTAGCCGCACCAACTGAAGACACGCTGTATCGCCTCAATCAACTTGACGCCGAACACGGGGGCAGGTGACACGATAATCGCCGACTTATGGTCGATCAGCTCCTGTTGCAGTTCACTGAGTGCTTCCCAGTCCAGCAGGCCGGACGGGTGATTGAAATTGGATTCGCTGCGCCAGCGCCGGGTGCGCGTATCCAGTACCACCAGCGCCGGGCTGGTCGGCAGAACGTAATGCCACTGTTGAAACTTCAGTAACTGATCGATCAGCGCGTCCTGGGACGGGCTGTCCAGCCAGTTATCCTTGCGCACAGCCGCTGCACTCAGTTCATGTGCCTGCCGGACCAGGTCATTGAGTGCGTCAGGATTGTTGCCCCAGCCCTGACAGAGCAGATAGGCGAGCAGGGCATTGCCGATGATGCGTTTCGAGAAAGGATGGCCGTACGCGGTTTCTTCCCAGTTTGCCGACAGGTTCCAGTCATCGGTGATGTCATGGTCGTCAAAAATCATCATGCACGGCAGGTGAGCCATCGCACGCGCCACGCCTTCAAGCCCCGCAGTGAAATCCTCGACCAGTTGCTGCTCTCTGGCATAACGCTCGACTTCGTCGGTTTCCAGATGCGGCGTGCCGGGTTCGATCAGGGTCCAGGGCGTGGGTGACCAGACCAGCAGGTACATCGCCACCACTTCCGCCAGAGTGACCAAATGGTTATCCGCGGTGCTGCTGGTAAATACCGGCTTGCTGGTGCCACCAAAGAACCGCTCACGCAGCGTGTCGTTGCTTTTCAGGGCGGGCAGCAGGTCGGCACGCTGGTAATAGCTGGCCGGGTGCGCATAAAGGCTGGTGCTGTCATCGACTACCGCACCGTCGAGTTGCTCATCGAACAACCCCAGCCGTTCGATCAGCATATGAATGGCGTGCAGCATAGGCCCGGCGACATCGTCGGCGTAGATCTGATCGCCGCTCATCATCAACAGCGCAGGGCGTTGCAACGGGTCCTGGTTGTCGGCCAACAGGCGATCCACGCAGAGCAGACCCTCGGCCGCGCTGTGATGTGGCTTGCGACACGAGCCATGCAAGAGCTGATCAATGCTGCTGCGTACCACGAAATTCGGATAACGGGCACCTTCGTACAGCAGGTGCGGTGCCCACTCGGCGATACCACCCGGTTCGCCATCTACCAACAGGTCGTAATCGATCCAGGTGTCCAGGGGCAGTTCTGCCTCCAGTTGCAGGTCGATCAGGTGAATGAATGCGTGGCGACCTACCGCGACGATCTGGCATTGCTGATCGGTCAGTGAATGGTCGTTGAAGTCATCTGCTGCATTCTCAACGCCATGACGCAGACGCAGACGCAGACGCAGTATCAGCTTGAGCGGGCGCGAGCCCACCAGCCACAGTACCAGGCGGCCGGCTTCCTGGCGGCGTAACAGCGGACCGGCAAGGATGGACGGTAATGGACGTTTTTCGGCGGGCGAAGACGGCATCCTGATTCATGGCTCTGACTGATCGTAGGCGGGAAATACTAACGCAGTCAGTGCGGAAAGTTCTTGTTACACCGCTGGGCCGTTACCTTCAGCCTGTTTCAAAGCATTGCGCCGTTAGCCCTGAGCCCTTGGCGGCCAATCGGATGAATGTCACTTCAGTGGCGCTCGATGCTGCCGATAGACGCTTTATACAAAGCCTGAAGCTGCCGGTCCTCGAGCACCGCAGCCCAGCCTCAGCCAGCTGTTAAAACTAGAGACTTTTCCATGAACTGGTTCTACAACGCCAAGCTGTCCACCAAGCTGTTTATCTCATTTGCACTCTGCGCGGTTATCACCCTCGTGGTGGGCATGGTTGCCAGCCGGGGGATCGGTGAGCTCGCCAGCAACCTGAAACTTGCGTTCTCCAACAACCTGGTGTCGGTGTCGAAAACCAACGAGGCCACCATCAATGTTGTCGAGCAGAATCGTGATTTATATCGCTTGCTTTCGGTCGCCGCCAGCGATGCGTCGCAAAGCGCGAAGGATGAAGTTCTCGCCAGCATGAAAAACAATCGCGCAGAAGCAGAAAAAGCTTACGCGACCTATCGTGCGACACCGCTTGAAGATGACGAGCGCGCTGCAGGTGATCAGATGGACAAGGACTGGCCCGTCTATCAGACGCTGGTCGATCGGGCTGTGGCTGTTGCCTTTTCCGGAGACGTTGCAGCCGCGAGGGCGCTGGTCGAAGGCGACGTTCGCAAGGCCTATCTGACCGTGATGGGTGAGCTGAACATCATAGTCGGCTCCAACAACCGTCAGATAGGCGAAGGTGCAATCGCCGCTGGAAAAACAGAATCAGCGGCCAATCTCAATCTGTATATGGGGATCGGCATTGCCTTCGTAGCCGCCTTCCTTTTGGCACTGTTTATCAGTCGTGTGATCAGTTCGCCCATTTCCTCTGCCCTTGTCAGTGCGCAGCGCATTGCCGGTGGCGATCTGACCCAGCCGATCGTCAGCACTCACCGGGATGAAGCAGGCCTGATGCTTACGGCGCTCAGTGACATGCAGAACAGCCTGAAGAGCACCATCGGACAGATCTCCAGCGCTGCCGACCAGCTTGCTTCGGCTGCTGAAGAACTCAATGCCGTTACCGAAGAAGGCAGCCGTGGCCTGACGCGACAGAACGACGAGATTCAATTGGCTGCCACGGCGGTCACCGAAATGACCGCTGCGGTCGAAGAAGTCGCGCGTAACGCCATGTCTACCTCTGACGCCTCAAAGCGGACCAGTACCGAAGCGGCTACCGGGCGTGATCAGGCGCGTGATGCGGTCAGTGCGATCAACAACGTCAGCGCCGAGATCAGCAGCTCCACCTCAATGGTTGAAGAGCTTGCCGGGCGGGTTCGTGAGATTGGCCAGGTGCTGGACGTGATCCGTGGTATCGCCGAACAGACCAACCTGCTGGCCCTCAACGCCGCCATCGAGGCTGCGCGCGCCGGTGAGCAGGGCCGCGGCTTTGCCGTGGTGGCCGACGAAGTACGTGCGCTTGCCGCTCGTACGCAGGCGTCCACAGGCGAAATCGAAACCATGATAGGCAGCGTGCAGGCCAGTGCCGATCAGGCTGTGCGGGCCATGGGCAACAGCCGTACCCTTGCCAGCAATACTCAATCTCTGGCTCAGGCCACCGGCCAGTCGCTGGAGCGCATTGCGCAGAGCATTGCTGAAATCAACGATCGCAACATGCTGATTGCTACCGCGTCCGAAGAACAGTCCCACGTTGCGCGCGAGGTGGATCGCAATCTGATCAACATTCAGGACCTCTCCACCCAGACCGCTGCTGGCGCTCACCAGACCAGCGCTTCAAGTCAGGAGCTGTCTCGTCTGGCGATTTCCTTCAACAACCTGGTAGGCAAGTTCAAGGTCTGACGCAAGCGTCAGGACGCTGATACCGGCAGGCGCTTCTGGAAAAAGAAGCGCTTGCTGCCGGGCGGATAGTCGTCAATCTGCCCGAACTCGGTGTAACCGTGGCGGCGATAGAAATCCGGAGCCTGGAAGTCGAAGGTATCCAGCCAGATTCCCGCACAGCCTTTCTCGACCGCAAGGTCCTCAGCCATCTGCATCAAACGCGAGCCCATACCTTGCCCCCGGGTTTGCTCCGGCACCACCAGCAGCTCGATGAACAACCATTGATAGAGAATGCGTGCGTGCAGGCCACCGAGAATTTCCCGGGTCTGATCATCGCGAATGAACATCGCCACTTTCTCGGCCTTGCCGTCACCCGCCTGCTCGGCGTTAAAGCGCTTCAGGGGTTCCAGAATCGCCAGGCGATCTTCTTCTGTAGGGTTGTTATTGACATCAATGTGAACGCTCATGCGCTGGCTCCTGGCCTTGGTTTGCGCGACGAGCTTAAAGCGGCAAGGATGTGGGGTAAAGCCAGGCCCTGCAAAGCGTCATTTCACGCAAAGCACACGCAGTTACGCCCTGCGCGTTTAGCTGCGTAGAGGGCATTGTCAGCAGCGCTGATCAGATGGTCGGCAGTGGTCTGCGGCGCGGTTGCACAAGCGACCCCCAGGCTGACAGTCACGAACGCGCTTTCGCCCAGCACCGGGTGCGGCAACTTGAGCGCCGCGACAGCGGCCTGCAGGGCGTCGGCCATTTCTCTGGCCTGTCCGGCATCGCCATTCATCAGAACCAGAACCTCTTCACCGCCAAAACGAAACGCCACGGCACCGTTTTCATGTGCGCTTTGTTGAATTTTCTGACAGAGCAACTTGAGGCAGGTATCACCTTGTGGGTGCCCATAGTTGTCGTTGTAGGATTTGAAGTGATCGATGTCCAGCAGGATGATTGCCACATTCGCCGGTGTTTTACGCGCGCGTTCCCAGACCGAGGTCATCACTTCGTCCTGATAGCGTCGATTGAACAGGCGGGTCAAACCATCGGTGCGTGCGAACTCCATCAACTGCACTTGCAGCAGGCGTCCGCGAAGCGCGAACAGATAGCTCATGCGGCTGGCGCGCTCCAGAAAATACGAAGCCATCAACAGCAGCGCTGCCGTGGAGACGAACAGCACTGCATTGGCCTGCCAGATCACAAAGTCTGCGAAATTGGCAATGTAGGTTGTCACCAGCTGGATGATCAGCATGCATGACATCGCGACGGCTGCATGGCGCAGGGGCAATTGCTGGATCATGGTGCAATAGACCATGATCAACAGCATGCCCAGTTGATAAAAGATTTGATACGGGCTCTGGCTGTGAATCATCACCAGCATGGGCATGAGCGAGCACAGTACCGTCGCGGTCGCAGCGGTCGTTTCCATTGCCCAGCGAGTGGAAAAGCGCTGCGCCAGCACTAACAGCACAATAAACATCGGCGTGATCAGGCACAGACGCCCCAGCGCCACATAGACAAATACATCCCGCAGAATCAACCAGTCACTGATCAGAAACAGGTTGTAGATCAGGCTGCCACCAATCCCCACCGCCGTCAGGAATTCGCGCCGCTGTGGCCTGGTTTCCGCCTGGTAGCGTCGCTCAAGCACCCGGCTGAAGCGCAACGCACCCACACCTGAAGTAATCGTCTGCTCTACCTCCGCAAGGAGTCGTGCGTCTTCAGGGCTGGGGCGTTCAAGGGCAGAAACGAGCATGTGACACCGGTACATTAACATCGAGAGATATTAGGACATCATGAATGATGTCTTAGTGCTATCAGTGTGTGGTGTGTGGGTCTTGAAGTCGACCGGCGGTTCCTGTTGTTGCTGACTGAGCGATGGCAGCAGGCTCAAGCCGCTTTAGGCATTCATTGGCAAGCCGCATGAGGGGGCCTGGAGGCGGGTATATGTGCTGGGCAACCCACATCAATTCAATCTGCCATCATCAGACGAAACGCATTAATCCCGTCTACGCTTATGCCGATACACAAGTACAACTCACTACTGGTGCCGCCATGTTCAACACTCGCTTGAAAAAGGAATTACAGGCACAACACGCCGAATTATCGATGTATCGGCAAATGCAGAAAGGGATGGACGCGCGTATGGTGTCGTTGAGTCTGGACGCCAACAATCGCATTGCCCATGCCAATGACAACTTCCTCAGGGCACTCGGCTACACTGCCGAGCAGTTGCTGGGCAAGGATCTGGACCAGATGGTGCCGTCCTACGTCAAACAACTCGATTGCTACCGTAACCTCAAGCTGGCGGTGCAGAAAGGTGAGTCGGTGATCGACAACTACCGTTTTCTGCACGCCAACGGCAGTCTGGTGTGGATTCGTGCCATGTGGCAGCCGGTTCTGGATGACCAGGGCAAATTGGTGACGTTGCAATGCTACGGGTCGGACATCACCCAGACCGTCGAGACCGCTGCCGAGAACTCTGCGTTCATTCAGGCATTGCTGCGCTCAACCGCAGTGATCGAGTTCGATCTTGGCGGCCACGTGCTCACGGCCAATGACCAGTTTCTGCGTGGCATGGGTTACAACCTGGCGCAGATCAAGGGCAAGCACCACAGCATGTTCTGTGATCCGGCAGAAACTTCACTGGCTCCGTACCGGGAGTTCTGGGCGATGCTCAACCGCGGCGAGTTCGTCGCAGGGCGCTTCAAGCGTATCGACAGCAGCGGGCGTGAGGTCTGGCTGGAGGCTACTTACAACCCGGTTCATGATGCTCAGGGCAAACTCTACAAGGTCGTCAAGTTCGCCACGCTGGTGACCGATCAAGTGGCCCGCGAAGATGAAGTCAGCCAGGCCGCGAGCGTGGCGTTCGAAATCTCCCAGCAGACCGACGTCAGCGCCCAGCGCGGCGCGGATGTGGTGCAGAACACTGTGCAGACCATGCGCAAGATATCCGAAGAGATGCAGTCGGCATCGTCGGGCATCGAAGCACTGGGCAAGCAGTCCCTGTTGATCAGCTCCATCGTGCAGACCATCGGCGGCATCGCCCAGCAGACCAATCTGCTGGCACTCAACGCCGCCATCGAGGCCGCACGTGCCGGTGAGCAGGGCAGGGGCTTTGCCGTGGTTGCTGATGAAGTCCGCCAACTGGCCGGCCGCACCAGCGCTGCGACCGAAGAGATCGTCAGCGTCGTGCAGCAAAACCAGTCGCTGGCCGATGAGGCGGTACGCGGCATGGCCAACAGCCGCACTCAAGCGGAACAGGGTCTTTTGCTGGCCAATGAGGCAGGCGCTGTGATCGTCGAGATTCAGGAGGGGGCCAAACAGGTGGTGGGCGCCGTGGGTCGGTTTGCCAATCAGTTGAAGTAGCGGCTGACGTCACTGGCGGTATTTCAGGTGTTGCAGGGCACGGACGACCGGCAACACCTGATAGCTCTGGCATCATTTTTGGACGGCAGGCAGAATGCCCCGCAGTTGGTCAGTGGTCACCTTCGCACTCAAGTGTTGTGAATCACTGGTTCCACTCTGACAAGGATTGGTTGGATGCTGCTTGCTGTACTTACGGTTCTCAATGCCCTTTGCCTGATCGGTGGCTTGCTGTTCAACGCAGAGTTGTTGAACAAGGCCGGCGCCGATATTCCCCTCAAAAACCTGCAGGCGCTGGAAATATACGGGCAGAGCCTTGCTGCTGTGAGCGTGTGCCTGGCCGCCTGGCGCCTGTGTATTTGGGCTCATGGGAAATGGGGACATCAGCAGCATCTCATGCGCTCCATCCTGCTCAGTACCCTGGTACTGGCCCCGCTGACCTGGTGGGTCCAGGGTGTGGTCCCGGACGCGATTGCTGAAGCGTTTCCAGCCGATCTGCGGGTTTACAGCCTTTACGCCTACGTGACGAAAAAAGGTCTGCTCTACGATTCGGTGCAGATACCCGGCATTCCCTATCAGGAATATCGCGACAAGGGCGAGGGCAAGGCCTTCATCGCCAACCTTGGCGTACTCATGAGTGTTCAGGGCTCGTACGTCGAGCAGATTGGCCACAATTTCCAGGGCTTCGCCCAAACCGTTTTCAAGGGCTATACCCGACGCAATGCCGATAGGCTCTACAGCCGTTTGCAAGCGGAAGTCATCCCGGTCTTTGACGATATCGCCCGAGAGTACGCAAAGGTAGAAGCTTTGCGGCGCTCTGGCGTAGCGGGCAATAAACGCAAGCCGCTTGCCGTCCCGAACGCAGCCCTGCAACAGGATCAGCCGAGCGCTGAAGACTACGCGTTGGCGATGCCTTCAGGTCTGCGTAGCCGTCAGGCGATGGCCAACACTGCGCAGGTGCGCGGCATGGCGCGTCAGGTCCTGGGCCCGCTCTACGTAGAGGGAATGGACCTGCTTGCCACGCCCAGTCAGTTCAACACGTACCTCAATGGCATCGCCAGCAACATGGCCAGCGACGTCGCGCGCACTGATGTGCATGGCGCTCAGAGCCTGAGCGTCCTCAAAAACATGTGGTTCGTACCCTGGTCGTTGCTGAGCGGTCTTTTCATGGGAGCGCTCAATATCGTCGGGCTGCTGTTGTCGACCGTCGAGCAGCGCGCCTTCATGCAGAAGAGGCTTTTCGCCGTCAGAGCAGCATCGGTGGTCCTGATCGTGGTGGTTCCACTGCTCGCCGGCAACGCAATCATTCAATCGCCAGGCTATCGCACTGCGTTCAAGGACATCGAGGCTGGCCCGACCCTTATGGCCGGTGTCTTTCATTGGGCAATGTCTGCAGAAGCCATGCTGTACAACTTGACCAGACCTCTGCTCAACGCCGAGTGAAACGTTTCAAAAGGGAGTAAGCCCCGTGCGCAAGAAGCTCGTTGCATCAATTCTGGCGGTAAGCATCGCCACCTCAGTCACCGGATGCGCGCAGATGGGCATCAGCAAGGAACAGGCGGGCACTGTGATCGGCGGTATTGCCGGTCTGGCGGTCGGTGCAACGATGGGCAAGGGCAACGGCCAGATCGCAGCCGCGCTGATCGTTGCAGGCATCGGCGGCTATATCGGTAACCGCATCGGTCAGTTACTCGACGACAGGGATAAGCAGGCACTGGCGTTGCGCACTCAGGAAATTCTGAGTCAGCCCGCAACCCCTGTGGCACAGCCCACTGCCATCTGGCGTTCCGATCACTCCAATGCAAGCGCCCGGATCACGCCAGGCCCGGAGTTCAAGGCGGTCCGGACCATCGATGTCAAACGTACGCCCAACATTCAGGGCGTGCCGTCGATGAGGCTGATCAATCAACCCTATGTCACCCGGTCTACCCTCAACGTGCGCTCTGCACCGAACATGAACGCTGACAAGGTAGGCAGCCTGCCGGGCAATACGCAATTCACTGCCGTGGGCTCTACCGGTGACTGGATTCTGGTAGGGCGCAAGGGCGTGACCGTGGGCTACGTGCACAAGGACTACGTGATGACGCAGTCCGATGCCGACACCAGAAAGAGGCTTGCTGCAGTCAGGTTCGATGATATGAATGTGTCGGCCAGCAAAGAGACTGAAGCATTCGATCTGGGCTCAATCTCTTCCTTGCCCTCCGGCAAAACAGCGGCCGAGACTACTTGTCGACCGCTTTCTGTAAGCCTGGAAGCCAACGGTGGCACCACTGAAAAGCAGGAGAACACATTCTGCAGGCAGGCCAATGATACGTGGGAGTTGATTTGACGCAGGGCCTCTACCGAGCAGTCAGTGCCGAATAACTGTTCATCAGGTTACGGTAGTTCGGGATCCGCTCGGACAGCAGGTTGCCCAGCCCTTCGATATCGTTGCGCCAGTCACCTTGCAGCTCACAGGCCACCGAGAACCAGTTCATCAACTGCGCACCTGCCTGGGTCATACGCGACCAGGCGGCTTGCTGGACAGTGGTGTTGAAGGTGCCGGAGGCATCGGTGACCACGAACACTTCAAAGCCTTCAGCCAGTGCCGACAGGGTCGGAAAGGTCACGCACACATCAGTCACGACCCCGGCGATGATTAACTGCTTGCGGCCGGTCGCCTTGATCGCCTTTACAAAATCTTCGTTATCCCAGGCGTTGATCTGGCCCGGACGGGCGATGTATGGCGCATCGGGGAACATGGCCTTGAGTTCCGGCACCAGAGGGCCGTTGGGGCCTTGTTCAAAACTGGTGGTGAGGATCGTCGGCAGTTCGAAGAAGCGGGCCAGGTCAGCCAGGGCCAGGACGTTATTCTTGAACTCGTTCGGCGAGAAGTCCTGTACCAGCGAGATCAGGCCTGTCTGATGATCGATCAGCAGCACGATGGCGTCATCTTTGTTCAGGCGGCTGTAAGGGGCGTTTTTCATGGTCAAGTCCTTTCGTTTGGGTAGGTAAGGTGTGGCGTTCAACGTGGGCTCAGATTAGTAGTTCACCGGAAACGGAAAAAGCGCCTGAAGTGCGTTTTACTGTCTCTTCACAGTGGACAATAACTGTCCCAAGTGCTGCCCTCCCCAAGAATCGCCTACCCAGAAACCGCCCCGGCCTTGCCAGCCTCCACCGCAAAGCGTTTGAGCGTCGACACACTGGCAGCAGGGTCGAGCACATCCGACACCACTTGGAAGCGCGTCAGCATCTGCTGTTCGCTGAGGTCCACCGCCACATAGCCACGCTGGCGGCTGTCAAAGAATTTCACGTGGGGGTTGAGCCCCAGAATGCTGTTGAAGGCGTCGAATGGCGGTCCGCTGGATGTCACCGAGGTGCCGACGAATTCAGTGGCGACGACGGCTGAGTCCGGATTGCCCGCATCGGCGTGCAGGTCGGTGGTCCAGAACGAATGGATATCGCCACCCCAGAACACCGGGTTGCGGGTCTGCTGGCGTTGCAGGGATGCCAGCATGCGCTCGCGGGTCGCCGCGTAGCCGTCCCAGCCGTCGGTCCAGTGGCCCAGCGCCTGTGTTTTGAGATTGCGCTGTTCCAGTGGAGCGACCAGCAAGTCCTGAGCAATGACATTCCATTGTCCAGGTGACTCAGCGAAGCTGCGGTCCAGCCAGGCTTCCTGTTCCCAGCCGAGCATGGTGCGTTTCGGGTCACTCAGATCCGGGCAGTCGCTGGGCGCTACGTAGCCTCGACGGCTGCCGTTGGCCTGGATGCACGCCTGTTCGGAGCGGTATTGTCGACCGTCCAGCACATGAAAGCGTGCCAGGCGGCCATAATCCAGGTTCCGGTAAATACGCATGTCCGGTCCTTTGGGCAGGCTGCTGGCGCGCAAGGGCATGTGCTCGTAAAACGCCTGATAAGCGGCGGCTCTGCGACGCAGAAAGCTGTCCACCGGAACGTTCGGGTCCTGGGACCACTGCGCGGCGTAGTCATTCTGTACTTCGTGATCGTCCCAGGTGACGATGCTCGGCGCGCAGG
This sequence comes from Pseudomonas sp. ICMP 3272, assembly GCF_001466905.1. Classification (NCBI taxonomy): domain Bacteria; kingdom Pseudomonadati; phylum Pseudomonadota; class Gammaproteobacteria; order Pseudomonadales; family Pseudomonadaceae; genus Pseudomonas; species Pseudomonas sp. ICMP 3272. The sequence continues at coordinate 105,060 of NZ_LKEK01000040.1, read as the reverse complement.
CATGCAGCGCTTGCAGGTCCGGGTCGGTCTTGTACTGGGCGTATCGGTTGCGATAGCCCGCCAGGTCCATCGGGTCTGAGGTGGCATGGCGGCGCGGGAACTGTATGTTTGTGGGAGAGACGTTCATTTCATAGATGTAGTCGCCGAGAAAGAACACCATGTCAGGTCGCTCTGCAGCCAGGTGCCTGTAAGCGCTGAAATATCCCGCCTCCCAATGCGAACATGACACGAAGCCGAACCGTGCCGAGACCATGGCGGTTGCCAGAGGCGCAGTGCAGGCCTGACCCACGGCGCTTTGCGCGCCCAGACCTTCGAACTGATACCAATAGGGGCGTCCAGGCTGCAAACCGCCTACTTCAACATGCACCGAATGGGCAAAGCGCGGTTGGGCGGTTACTTGTCCTGTACGTACTACACGAGTCATCGCTGCATCGCTGGCGATTTTCCAGCGCACTTCGACGGGTTTTTTCAGTCCGCCATCGCCCGTGGCTGTCATCACCTGTGGCGCCAGGCGTGTCCAGATCACGAAGCCGTCAGGTAGCGGGTCGCCGGATGCCACGCCCAGCGTGAACGGATAATCGACACCCGCGCTGCGGGCAAACGGGCTGAGGATCGATAACAGCGTGGCACCGGCTACGCCGGTAATGATGCGTCGGCGATCCGGGTTGAAGTCAGTCATTGCGCGGCCTCTGATCGTTCGTACTGCGAGCGCAACAGCCCGAACAGCAACATGTCTTTGAAAACACCGTTCTTCAAAAATGCTTCTTTCATACAGCCTTCATACGACAGTCCGCACTTCTCCAGCACCCTGGCGCTGGCCATGTTGTCGGCAAAGCACTGACCGGCGATGCGGTTGAGGTTCATGACGGTGAAGCCATGCATCAGCAAACCCTGCACCGCCTCGCTGGTGTAGCCCTGCTTTCGGTAATCGGCACCGATCCAGTAACCCAGGTTGCCGCTACGATGCGAGGTCGACAGGCGCAGTGAGACGACCCCGGTCAGTTCCCCGGTTTCCTGGGCATGAACCCCCAGGCTCAATGTTCGTCCGGCGGCGAATTGTTCCGGTGCATCGGCAATGAACGCCTGTGCATGCTCCAGGGTATAGGGCGAGGGGACTGTGGCCGTCATGCTCGCAATCACGGGGTCGTCAGCCAGTCGCGACAAGGCGCTGGCCTGTTCGGCTTGCAACGGGCAGAGCAATAGTCGTGAGGTGCGGATACTGGGCATATCGAGACGCATCCCGGGTTTTCCGTTGAGTTGAATGCTCAAGAGTTGCCGCGTTTCCATGGCGGTTGTGTGACAGCCGCGAGAAACATTTTAGTGCCATCAAAAGTGCTTACAAAGGCCATGTAACAGTCATGTAAACCTAACTGATCGGTCATATTCGGTTGCTAGATTCTCGGCCTCTGACAAGAAGGGCGGACGGTATGAGAACGTGGGACGAACCTAAAAAACGCAAGGCGCACATCGAACTGATCCCGATGATCGACGTGATGATGTTCCTGCTGGTTTTTTTCGTACTGGTCAGCCTGAACGTGATTCCGGCTCTGGGGATGAAAACCCAGTTGCCGAGCGCCAGCAGTTCACAGCAGCTCAAGCCGCAGAACAAATCGATCCTGACCCTGGGCCTTAACGGCGAATTACAGCTTGATGGCAAGGCGACCACAGTCGAGGCTCTGGTGCCTGCCTTGAAGGCGCTGGAAAAGCCCGATACTAAAACCACCATTATCGTCAACAGTGACAAGGGTGTTGAGGTCGCACGTCTGGTCGAGATCATGGACACCTTGCGTCTGGGTGGCTTTACCTCGGTTTCCATTGCCACGCGTAAATCCTGACCATGTATGTCCTGTTTCGTGTACGTCAGTGGCTCGCAGGCCTGCCAGCGCTGGTGGCGCTCATCGTGATTGTGATGGGCGTGCAAACGCGGGCCCTGAAGGTCGAGCCGGTTTACGACGAGTCAGCCGTGGAGCTGGCGTTGATCGAGCCCGAGCCTCCAGCGCCAGAGCCCGTGGTGCCGCCCGAGCCGCTTCCGGTTCAGCCTGAAGAGCCGCCACCGCCGCCGCCCGTGGTGGAAAGCGAAGACGCCGAGCCGGCTCCGCCACCGCCCAAGCCTGTGCCTAAACCTGTCCCCAAGCCCGTGCCCAAGCCCAAGCCGGAACCCAAGCCGCGCCCGGAACCTGTACCCAAGCCAGCCCCGGCGGTAGTAAAGCCCGCCGAGCCGGTCCAGGCCCCCAGTAAGCCCGTGGCCAGCGCTGCCGTCGCGCCGCCTCAGCCACCGGCGCAGCCGAAAGTAGATACGCAGGGCCTCGAAGGCGGCTACCTCAAAGGGCTGCGTAACGATCTGGATGGCTACAAACAGTACCCGACCGGACGCCAAGCCTCACTGGAGCGTCCGAGCGGCGAAGTCGTGGTGTGGTTATTGGTTGATCGCCAGGGGCGAGTGCTGGACTCCGGCATTCAGACCCAGGCGTCCAGCATGCTGCTCAACCGCGCGGCAGCCAACAGTCTGCGACGCATCAAGCAAGTCAAACCGTTTCCCGAACAAGCCTTCGGCGGGCGTAGCGAACAGCGCTTCACCGCCACCTTCAACTACAGCGTGCAATAGCACTGACAAGGAACAGAGTGATGAAGTTTTCCAGAATTCACCTTGCGTTGGTCGCCGCTGGCATGAGCCACGGCATGGCCATGGCTGATTCGAGTGCCAGTGACGTCGGCACCATTGGCGTACAAGGGAAGGCGACGGTTGGCGGTGGCTACATGGTTCAGGAGGAGAGCATCAAGGCGCGCTCCACGGTAACCAAGGAGGCGCTCGACAAGCAGACCGCAACAGGTAACGCGATCGATAAACTCAAGTACACCCCGGGCCTTAATATCTCCAGTGAAGATGCCACCGGCCTGTCGGGCTTTCGCTTTACCATGCGCGGCCTCAACTCCGATCAGGTCGGCATGTCGGTAGATGGCATGCCGATCAACGACTCCGGCAACTATGCACTGTATTCCAACCTGCTGGGCGACCCGGAAAACATCGATCAGATCTTCGTCACCCAGGGCTCTGCCGAGAGTGACGGCCCGCACATCGGTTCCAGCGGTGGCAACATCGGTATTGTCACCATTCGGCCCACCAAGGAAACCGGCGCATTCGTCAAACAAAGTGCAGGCAGCAATGGCACTTACAAGACCTTTGCGCGGCTCAATACCGGCGAAATCAACGGGCTGAGCAACTGGCTGTCGATGTCCCACACCGAAGGCCAGAAATGGCGCGGCGACGGTGCCGTGCGCGCTGACAAGGTGGAGTGGAACAGCTTCTTCGACATGGGCTCGGGCAATACGGCTAACCTGATCCTCAAGTATCACGAGCAGGACAACAACAGCTACAGCCAGCTCACCAAGAGCCAGTTCCAGCAGAACGGGCGCAAGTTTGACCCTTATCCTTCGACTCCCGCGCGGGGCAGCAACGGCAAATTGTCCAGCTACTACGAGCTGGCGCAAAACCCGTTCCAGACCTTCACCGCCGTGCTCAACACCCAATTCAAACTGGCCGACAATCTGGCACTTTCAGTCATCCCCTATTACTTCTGGGGTAACGGCAGCGGAGTAAACAGTTCTTCCTATGCGCTCAACCGCGGTTCGAACCAGAACGGTGTATTCGACCTGAGCAACTTGCCGACGGCTGCCGCTTATAACGCTGATGGTTCATCGACCACTGGCGTGTATTACCGGCCTTCGCGGACGCAGACCTGGCGTCCGGGGATCACCACCAAGCTCAATTGGGATGTCAACGACGAGCACAGCGTGCAAGTCGGCTACTGGTATGAGCGCGCGCGTCAGTTGCAGACTCAGCCTTTCATTCGCCTGAAGAGCAACGGCAAGCCGGAAAGCATCTGGCCAGACTCGGATTACATGGTCGATGCCAACGGCAATGAGATCCAGGGCCGTGATCGCTATACCGTGACGCCTGCACAAAAAGTATGGGCTCAGGACACCTGGTATTTCGCCCCGGACTGGACGCTGGTCGGCGGCCTGGCCTACATGAATGTCGAGCGTGAAGGCAATAACCACGGCAGCCTTACCGAGCGGCCGGAAAAACGTGACCAGACCTACAACAAACTGCTGCCGAACGTAGGCCTCAAGTATCAGCTGGATGAGCGTGACCAGTTGTTCTACAGCCTGTCGCGCAACATGCGCATACCGCAGAACTACGTCCTTTATGACCCAGGCACTGGTTCCATCAACAGCAAGCCCGAGACCAGCTGGAACCACGAACTGGGCTGGCGCTTTACCGAACAGGACATGACGCTGGCCGCCACCCTGTTCTACATGCAGTTCAAGGACCGTCAGGTGTCATCAAGAGACATCAATGGTGACTTTGCTGACATCAATGCCGGTGCAGTCGATAACAGCGGGCTGGAACTGGAGTGGAGCGGCCTGCTGCCGCACCATTTCAATTACTACACCTCGTACACCTACACCCGTGCCAAACAGAAGGATGACCTGACCGTTTTCAATAACGGTGCCGCCATCGAGCTGCCTACCAGCGGCAAGCAGTTTGCCAACGTGCCGAAGAACATGCTGGCCGCCAACATCGGCTACGACGACGGCAGTTATTACGGGACCTTCGGAGCCAAGCTCACCAGCAAGCTGTATGGCGACCTGACCAACGACGAAAGCATTCCGGGGCGCACCATCTTCAATCTGGGCGCGGGCATCTATCTGCCGGTGGACAAGAAAATCGTCAAGGACGCCACCTTGCGTCTGAACGTCGACAACCTGTTCGACAAGGAGTACCTGGACGGCGTGTACACCACCAAAACCAACGCGGGCACTTACAGCGGTTTCCGCGACGGCGACCCGGCCTACATCGTCGGCGTCGAGCGTACCGTTACCGTTTCTCTTGAAGCCAATTTCTAATCTTCATTGACCAGAGGTCTGTGCCATGGACATGAATCAGCTTCACGACATCACCTTCTATGTGATGTACGCCGCCATCGCGATAGCGATCTTTGTCGCGATCGAACGGGGTATCTACTTTGCTTACGTACGCCGTCAGGCACGGGCGCTGCAAACGGCACTCAGTGCTTCGGTGCACAGTGAAAAGGACCTGCCGGAGGCGCTGATACGCCGGGCCGGTTTGCCGCTGAGCATGGTCCTGCCGGTGCTTGCGCAAAAAAATGCTCAGGGCTCGCGCAGGGATCTGGACGATGTCATCGAAACCCAGTACCTGAGCACTCGCGCGCCGCTGGCCCGCAGCCTCTGGCTGATCGAGACCATCACTACCGCTGCACCTCTGTTGGGGTTGCTGGGCACCATTCTGGGCATCATCGACACGTTCAAGGCGCTGGCCAGTGCCGGGGTGTCCGATCCCGGGCAGATTTCTGCCGGTATCGGCACGGCGCTGTTCGCGACCGGGCTGGGTATTGCCATCGCCTTGTTCTGCGTGGTCTTCCACAACTACTTTCAGGACAGCCTGGAACGCATCAACGATCAACTCAAGATCCTGTTGATCCGCGCTTCCAGCGGCGCACGGGTGCAGGATGAAACCGAGCATTCGGCTGCCCCGGTCCAACCGAAATACCGCACTGCCTGATCAACCTGCCGGCGTGTGCCCTTGGCATGCGCCTTCCTGCCTGCGTCCAGCGATGAGGCCCGCATGTTCTTTAATCTTCCAGGTCGTAGGGTACTTGTACGCTCCCGTGCCGTGATCGTAGCGTTACTGCTGACGAGCTCGTTTGCTCAGGCCGACTTCGCTATTCCAGGTTTCGAGCTGGTACACACCGTTCCGCTCGGAACCGACCTGCAGACACCTGACCTGCGAGCGCCCGGCGAGGTCTGGCGCGAGCTGTTCGATGGTGCCCGCAAGGGTATCGATATCGAGCAGTTCTATGTCGCAGACCAGCCCGGCTCGGTGATGGACAAGGTGCTTGAAAGCCTGACTGCAGCGGGGCAGCGCGGCGTGAAAATCCGTTTTCTGCTGGAGGAAAAAGGCCTGAAAATGTCCGATCCGCAGACCCTTGAACGGTTGCGGGCGATACCCAACCTCACCTTGCGCGTACTGCCATACGCCAAACTCACGGGCAGCGGCATCATTCACGCCAAATTCATCGTCGTGGATGGCCGGCAGGCGTTCATAGGCAGTCAGAATTTCGATTGGCGCTCTCTGGAGCACATCCATGAAACCGGCCTGCGTATTGACGAGCCGAATGTCGTGCGCCAGACGCAGGCGGTGTTCGATCAGGACTGGCTTGCCCAGGCAGCCATCGCCGAAGGCAAGCCGATTCCAGTGCCACACTCGAACAAGAATGCTTTGCCCGCTGGCAACTATCTGGTCGCCAGTCCGCAGCGCTATAACCCGCCCGGGGTACTCGACTCCCAGGCCGAGCTGCCGCGTTTACTGGCGCAAGCCAGCCGCGAGGTTCGCGTCCAGTTACTGGATTACGCGCCCTTGTCCTACGGGCCTGACAAAACCCGGCCTTACTATGCGGTCATCGATAACGCCATCCGTAGCGCCGCCGCTCGTGGCGTTTCGATCAAGCTCATGGTGTCGGACTGGAACACAGGCATACCCGAAGTTGCCTATTTGAAGAGTCTGGCCCTGGTGCCCAACGTGCAGGTGCGCATCGTCACACTGCCCGTAGCCGCCGACGGGTTCATCCCGTATGCACGCGTGATCCATAGCAAGACCATGGACATTGATGATCAGGTCGCATGGGTTGGCACCAGCAACTGGCTCGGCGGTTATCTCGACAACTCGCGCAACCTGGAAGTGGTGATGCACGACAGCACAATGGCCAAGCGCATCGGCGCTCTGCATGAGCAGCTATGGGATGGGCCGTATGCCAAACCAATCGACATCAACCGCGACTATCCGGAACCGCATCCGGGCCGGCCTTGACAGTAAACAGACGGGCAGCCGGAAGGGCAACGCCGGGCGTTAAGCATGGCGGGTTGTATCGACAATCAGAATGCGTCTGGGTCCGGACGGAACAGGTCTGGCGAGGAGTCTGAAATGAGTTTGATCGTTCGTGCGATGGCAGACAGTGACTGGTCTTCGCTGGCTCAGATTTTTGAACAGCCGGTGTTCCGTTGGTGGACGCTTCGGATGCCATACCAGTCAGTCAACGACATAAAAAAACTTGTTGAAGGTCGCAGCGCTTCAGGCCTTTCCCTGGTTGCCGAGCGCGATGGCATCGTTGTCGGGTGCGCCATGCTCTATCGCTTTCAGGGAAGAAGGCAGCACGTAGCTGATTTCTGGATGGGGGTCGCAGACGGTCATCATCGCCAGGGCATTGGCGACGAATTATTGAAAGAACTGACTGCAACCGCCTGTCGATGGATGAATGTAAAACGCCTGGAGCTTACAGTCTTCGTTGATAACGAGCCTGCTATTGCGCTTTATAAAAAGAATGGCTTCGTCATAGAGGGTACACACCGCAAGTTTGCCTATCGGGATGGTGAATACATAGATGCTTTCAGTATGGCGGCAGTCTACTGAGGTTTTCTGAATGGCGTGACAGGAGCTGCCTTCGATAGACCCGCTCTTGATGGCACTATGCCCGGCTCTGCTGATGAATGAAGCTCCCCACTAGGCCCCTCTGCCCGCTTCAGCCACAATGACGCCTTTTACCCTCCAGCCTGCTGTGGGCTGTAAAAGGATTGCTGCTGATGATGCTCTCTTTCAAGCCATGGTTTCGGGGGCTGGCGCTCGCTTTGCCGCTGGCTGCCCTGCTGACCGCGTGTGACAAGTCCGATAAGCCGGTGACGCCGCCTGCGCCGCCGCACACCACTTATAGCCAGGCTGGTTGGGACGCGCTGCCAGCCGTGTCGGACGCCGACTTGCAAGCCGGGTTTGCCTCATGGCGCAGTGCGTGTGTTCGTCTGAAGGCTGATGCCGTGTGGGGACCGACCTGTGCGGCGGCAGGCAGCCTCGTGGCGGCTCCGGATGCGGCGCAGATCCGCACGTTTTTGCAGAGTCAGTTGCAGGTCTACAGCCTGCGCGCTGACGGCGGCAGTGCCGATGGCCTGATCACCGGTTATTACGAGCCTGTCTACCCCGGCAGCCTGACTCAGACCGCCACGGCTAACGTGCCGGTTTACGGTATTCCGGATGATCTGATTGTGGTCAATCTGGACAGCATTTATCCCGAACTCAAGGGCAAGCGATTGCGCGGTCGGCTCGAAGGGCGGGTGCTCAAGCCTTACGACGATGCCGCGACGATCAACGCGCAGGGGTTGAATGCGCCGGTGATTGCCTGGCTGACCGACCCGATGGATGTGCAGTTCCTGCAGATTCAGGGCTCCGGGCGCGTGAGTCTGGAGGATGGCTCGCAGCTGCGTCTGGGCTATGCCGATCAGAACGGCCGCCCGTATCGCGCGATTGGTCGCTGGCTGGTGGAGCAGGGCCAGTTGAAGAAGGAAGACGTGACCATGGGCAGCATCGCTGCCTGGGCCAAAGCGCATCCGGAACGGGTCAGCGAGTTGCTGGCCAGCAACCCCAGCTATGTGTTTTTTGCCCGTAACCCCGACAGCAATGAAGGCCCGCGCGGCTCGCTCAACGTGCCGCTGACACCGGGCTACAGCGTAGCCATCGATCGCAAGGTGATTCCTCTGGGCAGCCTGCTCTGGCTCTCTACCACGCGGCCGGATGGCAGCAGCGTGGTGCGCCCGGTTGCTGCGCAGGACACGGGCGGTGCGATTGCCGGTGAAGTCCGCGCTGATCTGTTCTGGGGCACTGGCGATGAGGCCGGGAAGCTGGCAGGTGACATGAAACAGAAAGGCAATATCTGGTTGCTGTGGCCCAAGGGTATGGCGTTGCCGCAGACAGCAGAAACAACGCCTGCAACGACCACTGCGCCTGCCAGCCACTGACCCGGTCCGCACGCTCGTCCGGCATGTAACTGTGTATTCAACGAGCCGCTTTGCAGTTATCTGGCCCGTTTAACCAAGGCGCGGATCAACCACAAACTCCAGCTCCCTGGCCGTTGCCACAACGGCCAGGAATTCCGGGTGCCGGACGTTGAGCAGGTAGTTGGACTCACGCGGAATGATCACGCTGGGCACGGCCAGTGCCAGGCTTTGACCCGAGGCAAGCCAGTCGTCGCCGAACGAGGCGGTTGCCGGTGGTGCGGGCTCTTCTCGCCAGTCGGGGGGCAGGGTGTCCGGCCGTGCATTGAGGATGTGCTCTTCGCCAATCTGCAGCTCAAGCATCGCGTAATGCCGGGCCACGCCAGCGTTGCCCAGGTGCACCAGCACTTCCAGCAGCGCCAGCGATTCGCTGCCTGCGCAGTACACACAGGCGTTGCCTTTGCTGTTCCAGCGTCCGCCATAGAGCTTGGCGCCTTCACCGTCGAACGCCTGAGCCAGCCATTTGCGCTTTACCAGTCGATAGACTGCAATCACGCCACGACACCGTGTTCCAGCCGACCGATCAGGTCGAGCACTGCCTGCGCCTCGGCTGAGGTAGCGAGCATTTCCAGCGGCCTGCGATTACCCAGCCCATAGACCGGGTTGGCCAGCCACAGGCGGGTCGCTTCGGTATCGTCTTCGAACAGGTCCAGCGCCGCTTTGTAAACCGCTGCCAGGCGGAACAGCCGATCGCTTTCCTCGGCATTGAAGCGGCGCACCTTGAGGCGTCGCTGCAAGGTGGCGGGAGCGATGCCCAAGTGCTCGGCCAGGGTCGAGCGGTTCAGGTCGGTGTAATGCGCCAGACGTTCGAAGACTTCATACGGCAAACCGTCGTGCAGCGCCGAGTACAGCCGCGTGCCACGGGCCGGAATACCCAGATGCTGCCAGAAATCGTCCTGCCGGGGCAGGGCCGGATGGTAGTCGCTTATAGGCAGAGACATGGACACACCTGTCTATCGAGTGATTGCTATTAAATCTATCACTTGATAATAGGCTGGTTTGGATGGTCGCGGTAGTGATTTGCAGCAACAGAAAGCGACTTAAATTACAGAAACTGCAAACATCGCCGACTTAAGGCTATAGGTTTAGTTTGAATGTTGCTGATCGAGCGTTATAGGCTCAGTGTCAGTCGATTTCGATAGTGCTGTCGAACGTATACGTGCTGTCCGCCGTTGTCAGCCTGATTTTTTTGCAGTGAGAACCACACGATGTCCACGCTTGCACTATTGATATGCGATGACTCGAACATGGCGCGAAAGCAACTGTTGCGCGCCCTGCCTGCTGATTGGGATGTATCGGTAACGCTCGCTACCCAGGGGCAGGAAGGTCTTGAGGCCATCCGTAAAGGCCAGGGCCAGGTGGTGCTGCTCGATCTGACCATGCCGGTGATGGACGGTTACCAGACCTTGACGGCGATTCGTGCCGAAAACCTCGACACCAAGGTCATTGTGGTGTCGGGCGACGTGCAGGACGAAGCGGTGCGCCGGGTCATGGAACTGGGCGCGCTGGCGTTTCTGAAAAAACCTGCCGACCCGGACGAACTCAAGAGCACGCTGGAACGCCTGGGCCTGCTGGGCAAGCCGGCGGTGTCACCTGTTGCGCTGCCGGCCCTCAACAATAAGGGCGGGGTGATCAGCTTTCAGGATGCCTTCCGCGAAACCATCAACGTTGCCATGGGCCGCGCTGCGGCGTTGCTGGCCAAGGTGCTGGGGGTGTTCGTGCAGTTGCCGGTGCCCAACGTCAACATGCTTGAGGTCGGCGAGTTGCACATGGCGCTGGCCGATGCCCACGCTGATCAGCGTTTGACGGCGGTGTGTCAGGGCTACATCGGTGGCGGCATTGCAGGTGAAGCGCTGCTGATTTTCCATGACTCGGAAATCTCCGGCATGTCGAAACTGATGGGCGACGATAACTCCGACAGCTCCAACATGGAGATGCTTCTGGACCTGTCCACGATCCTGATCGGTGCCTGCCTGAGCGGTATTGCCGAGCAGATCGACATCGCGTTTTCGCAAGGTCACCCACAGTTGCTGGGCGCGCAGGGTGGCATCGACGAGCTTATCCGCATCAATCAGCAGCGCTGGAAAAAGACCCTGGCGGTTGAAATCAGTTACAGCGTGGAAGGCCACAACATTCATTTCGATCTGTTGATGCTGTTCACCGAAGATTCGGTCGAGCTGCTTACCAAAAAACTCGCCTACATGATGAGCTGACCCATGAGCAACGCTATCGAAATCAACGAGCTTCATTGGTTGCTGGCCGTCACGCAGAACATTGACGTAGGCATTGTGGTGCTGGACCTGAACTACCGGGTGACGGTCTGGAATACCTTCATGGAAAACCGCTCCGGTGTGGTGCCCTATGTGGCCATCGACAAGACCTTCTTCGAGTTGTTTCCGGAGGTTAACCGCCAATGGCTGAGCAAGAAAATCGATAACGTCGTGACCCTTGGCACACCGGCGTTCACCATCTGGGAACAGCGGCCGTATCTGGTGCGCTTCAAGAATTACCAGCCGATCACCGGGCACGAAGAGTTCATGTACCAGAACACCACGCTGTTTCCGCTGCGTTCAACCACCGGGGCGATCAGCCATGTGTGCCTGGTGATCTATGACGTCACCGACGTGGCAGCCAACCGCAATCAATTGCAGGCAGCCAATGACAAGCTGCAGCAACTGTCGGGTGCTGAACAAAAGTAAACGGCTGTCTGGCTCGTCGGGGCAGCAAAACCGCACTGCGGGCTTGATCCCGCTCGTGCTAGGATCGCGATTTTTCCGCTGACGCTCAGGGACATCATGCGACCTCAAGCCACCCTCACTGTTTTGCCTGTCGAGCGCCCGCTGGTCGGGCGCGTCAGCCCGCCGGGCTCCAAGTCGATCACCAACCGCGCATTGTTGCTCGCCGGGCTGGCCAAAGGCACCAGCCGCCTGACCGGCGCGTTGAAGAGTGACGACACCCGCGTGATGTCCGAAGCACTGCGTCTGATGGGTGTGCAGGTCGACGAGCCGGATGACAGCACCTTTGTGGTCACCAGCAGCGGGCACTGGCAGGCACCGCAGCAGGCTCTGTTTCTCGGCAACGCCGGGACCGCAACGCGCTTTCTGACCGCTGCACTTGCCAACTTCGAAGGCGACTTTGTGGTCGACGGCGACGAGTACATGCGCAAGCGCCCGATCGGCCCGCTGGTCGATGCCTTGCAGCGCATGGGTGTGGAAGTCAGTGCGCCCAGCGGCTGCCCGCCGGTGGCGATCAAGGGCAAGGGCGGCCTGGAAGCCGGACGTATTGAAATCGACGGCAATCTGTCCAGCCAGTACGTGTCGGCGTTGCTGATGGCCGGAGCCTGCGGCAAGGGCCCGGTCGAAGTCGCCTTGACCGGCAGCGAGATTGGCGCACGTGGTTACGTCGACCTGACTCTGGCGGCCATGCAGGCCTTCGGTGCCGAGGTTCAGGCCATCGGCGAAACCGCTTGGAAAGTCTCGGCCACTGGTTATCGCGCTACGGACTTCCATATCGAGCCGGATGCATCTGCGGCCACCTACCTGTGGGCCGCGCAAGCACTGACCGAGGGCGATATCGACCTCGGCGTGGCCAGCGACGCATTCACTCAGCCTGATGCCCTGGCCAGTCAGATCATCGCTAGCTTCCCGAACATGCCTGCCGTGATCGACGGTTCGCAAATGCAGGACGCGATTCCGACGCTGGCGGTACTCGCCGCTTTCAACCGTCAGCCAGTGCGCTTTGTCGGCATTGCCAACCTGCGGGTCAAGGAATGTGACCGTATTTCAGCACTGTCCCACGGCCTGTGCGCCATCGCACCGGGCCTTGCGGTAGAAGAGGGTGACGATCTGCTGGTGCACGCCAACCCGGCGCTGGCAGGCACTACGGTAGATGCATTGATAGACACCCACTCCGACCATCGCATCGCCATGTGTTTTGCGCTGGCAGGCTTGAAGATCGCCGGTATCCGCATTCTCGACCCCGATTGCGTCGGCAAGACCTACCCGGGTTACTGGGATGCACTGGCTTCGCTGGGGGTGAGTGTCCAGCGCTGAGAGCAACTATGGAGCCGTTTTTCAGATCCCGAAGAACGGCTGCATCATCCGCGCCAGCAGCCCGTGAAAGCGCAGCCTTGATTCCGTCGCCAGTACGCAGATGCATTCCCGGTCAGGGTAGGCGACGGGCTGATGCTGGATGTGGCTGTCCAGATCGGCTACGTCATTGAGCCCGAACGCTCCCTGTATGTCGTGGTACGCGCCCTTGAGCACCATGGTCATCTCGCCGCTGTCGTGGCTGTGCACCGGCATGCTGACGCCGGGGGCGATTTTCAGCAGCATCAACTTGCCTTGTTCAATACCTTGCGCACGCACTCGTTGCACGCCAGGAACCAGTGTCTTCCATTTCAGTGTGCTCAGCTGTCGACCGAAATGCGCGTGCAGGCAGGCAGGTAGCAAGTCCGGGTCCTGATTGGCTGCCGGCATCGAATACATTGACGGTTCAGCGCCCGTTTGCTGTTCATCGAGACGCGCGAGCATTGCCGACCTGCCCTTGAGTGGCACCACGCTGCTGATGTGCTGCTGCATCAACACACCGCCAATCTCTTCGGCCTGCCTGAGTCGCGCACGGCACTCGGCACAGCGTTCAAGGTGCGCCGCAGTCACCACTGCGAGGACCTGCGACAGCGCTCCCGCTGCATAGCTGACCAGAGTCGCGTCATCCGGATGATGTCGTGGGCTCATCATTATTCCTCTATCCGCGAACGCAATTTTTGAAACGCCAGGCGCAGGCACGATTTCACCGTGCCCAGTGGCATACCAAGGCGTTCGGAAATTTCCCGATGGCTGAGCGCTTCGAAATACGACATGCGCAACACCCGGGCCTGATCGGGAGGCAGGTTCTGAATGGCAATGTTCAGTTGTTGCTCCTGACGCTGGCTATAATCGAGCGTTCGATCTACCGGGGCCTCCAGGCGCTCGAGTTGTTCCAGCGAATTCTGCACCTGCACCCAGCCGCGGTCCTTGCGCACGCTGTCGATGTACAGATTGCGGGCAATGCGAAACAGCCATGTTCCCAGGCTGGCCTTGGTCGGGTCGAAGGAGTCGGCCTTGTGCCACAGCTTGAGCAGCACTTCCTGCACCAATTCTTCAGCCTGCCCCTCCGGCACATTCAGCCCGGTCAGATAACGCAATAAGCGCGGCGCAAAGTAATCGTAGATGCGCATGAAGCTTTCGCGGTCCCTCTGGCGGGCCACGGCGGTGACTTCATCAATCCAAAGTCGGGTTATTGTCGATTCGCTGTGAGGGGGGGACAAGTGACAGAAGATCCTGAGACTGGCAGTAGTGCGCATGATCCACCTTCTGATCACCATTGTCTGGTTTTGGTTCGCAATGCAGAGGTGTTACGCAACGGGATGGGGAGTGGATCACAGGATATGACGAGCGGCGTGGAGGAATTTTACAGGTGCGGCCATGACAATGACCACGGTCCAGTCATGCAGACAGTCGCTGTCATTTCTGCCAGTAGCGCTATGAGCAGCTGGCTGCTTAACCTGTGATCTGGATGCTATCAAGGTCAGGGAGACCATTATGGACACTCACGTTGCACGTGCTTCATCTACGCTGGCCAAGCTGGCCTGTGTACTGCTGGTTATCATTTGTATGGGGCTTCTTTTTGCACCTTGGCGAGCTCAGGCTGAGGCTGTAAATCTGGTTACCTGTAAAGGAACCCATACTACAAACTGGTCGCCAGGATTGACCAACACCAGTCAGACGATTGTTGTATCGACGACGAGCAGTTGGAACCCGTGTGTTTCGCTCTCATTCCCTTTGGCTGCCAGCGCTTCGTCCAGCGAAAGCTTCCAGTCTACGTTTTCCTGCGAGTCGTTGCTGCTACCAACATCCAGCAGAACATGGGTCATTAGCTGGAGCGATGGAGTCACCAGCACTTACAAGTTCAACGCGACGATCAATAATATTGGTACTTTGAACACGACCATTGTTGGTGTCGGGGCAATTGTGGATGGCCGTTATAAAGGCGCCAATGCGACAAGTACATTTTTACTTGGCAATCTTCAGTCAACGTTGAACGACAGCTGCGACACCGCCACCGGCGTTACCCGCGTCAGCGGTCTTTCAACACTGTTGATTACCCCGTAACGAAAGGCATGGAGCATGCACGCATAAAGCCTGCTACAAGGGCTTGTAATGCAGACTGATCGTTAACTCCATCGACTCCCCCTGACGTAATAGGCTCAATCCCGGCCGCCCGGGCAAATGATGTGCGTTGACTGGGTGGCTGACCGGCTCGAAGCAGAAGAAATCCAACCCTGGCGGGCAGAACACCAGAAAGTAGTCGCTGCCGGTAGCCTGGCAGTGCAGTTCATAGCCCAGGTCCGGCTGGCTGATGAGGCTGCCGCCATCCCAACCGGTGAAACCGTTGTCCAGACGTGTGTCGGGTAGCGCGTTGCCGTGTCGGAAATCCCATTCTGCTGGCAGGTCCTGCAAGGCGCTGGGCAAACCGGCTTCGTCGCACAGCCATACCTGCGCAGCCTTGGCCTGCAGGCGTGTGTGGGGCGTGCGCGGCAGGTAAGGGTGCAAGCCCAGCCCGTGCCAGGCGGCACGACTGTCCAGGTGGGTAGTGGTCAGTTCGATGCCCAGCTTGCCGTCTTGCAGGGTGTAGCGCAGTTGCGCGCGGTAGGCGAACGGCGTCTGGCTGTCGAGTTGCAGGCAGACCTGCTCTGCGGTCTGCTCGGTAACACTCCAGACCTGTTGCCAGGCGCTGCCATGAATCGGTAATGGGTCGTTGGCGCTGTTGGGGGCCAGTGCGAGCCAGCCATCCGGGGTGTCGAAACCGCCGTTGCCTATCCGGTTCGACCAGGGCGCCAGCGGGTAGCAGGCCAGTCGGCGAGGTGTACCGGCAGCCAGTGCCTGTTCGTCGCTCGGGCGCAGCAAGGGGTGCCCGCTGGCCAATATGGTCCAGTTGACGATACTGCCGCCGATGTCGGGGGCCAGAGTGAGGCGGGTCAGACCATCTTCAAGGGTCAGTACGTTCGCGGGCATGATGCAAAACCTTCGTGGATGACGGGCCGGATGATTGAGAGGCAGGTGGCGTGGCGCGCCGCCAGGTCAGAAGGACGATACCGCTGACGACGATCAGCCCGCCGATGACCTGGCCGCTGCTGAGCAACTGATCGAGAATCAGCCAGCCGAACAGCAGGCTCGCCACCGGCTCGATGTTCATTACCGGCGCATTGCGGGCGATGTCCAGCCGCGCCATGCAGATGAACAGCAGCGAAAAGCCCAACCCGTACAACACCACCAGACTGGCCAGCGCAGTCCAGCCGATGCGACTTGACGGCAGATCCACGCCACCGGGCAACAGGCCACTGGCACCGGCCAGCGCAGCCGCCGCGAACACCACGACCATGGTCAGCATACTGCGCACCGTGCCGCGCATGCTGGCCAGTTTGTTGTCGGTGATCCACAGCGCAAAGGCGAATACCACCGCTGCGGTAAACGCATAGGCGATACCTTCCAGCCACTGCGGTTCGCTGCTGCCTGGGTTTGAAAGCCGCTGCGGCACATCCAGCGCCAGCGTCAGGCCGAACAGAATCAGTGCCATCAGGCCAGCGGCACGTCGCGTGGGCCTGGCACCGCCGAGTGCCCAGGTCAACAGCGCCAGCAGAATCGGCGAGACGTTGACCACCAGCAATGCCAGCGCCACCGGAATACGGGCCACCGCCGAGTAGATGCAAAAACTCTGAGTCGCGATCAGCAAGCCCAGAAGCAATTGCCAGCGCCAGGTGCTGGCAGGAAGACTGAGCTTTTCACGTTGCCAGAGCACCAGACTGACCAGCACCAGCAGGGTGACGCCGGAGCGGCAAAGAATGGCCAGCAGCAAGCCGGTGTCATGATCGAAAGCGATGCGTGCCGCAATGTGGTTGCCGGCAAACGAGCAGGCCAGCAATGCCAGGATCAGCACGGCAATGTGGCGGGGAAACAGAGCAGGGGCAGACATACGCAACCAGCCTCCTTGGCTGGACAACAGAGGTGCATACCGGAGCGGTTTGAGCGCTCCGGTAGCGTTGCAACGGATGACGTTAGAGCACGACGCTCGGCAGCCACAGCGAGATGGCGGGGATGTAGGTGACCAGCATCAGCACCACAAACAGCGCGACGTAGAACGGCAGCAAAGCTTTCACGGTGGCTTCGATAGTGACTTTGCCCACCGCGGCACCGACGAACAGCACCGCACCCACCGGCGGTGTTATGAGCCCGATCCCCAGATTGACCAGCATGATCATGCCGAAATGCACTGGGTCAACGCCGACACCGACGATGACCGGCAACAGGATCGGAGTCAGGATCAGAATCAGCGGAGCCATGTCCATCACGGTGCCCAGCAGCAGCAACATGACGTTGATGCACATCAGGATCACGTAGCGGTTGTCCGACAGGGTCAGGAACGCCGTGGTGATCTTCATCGGGATTTCCATCAGCGTCAGGATGTAACCGAAGCTGGCGGCAAAACCGATCAGAATCATCACGATGGAAATGGTTCGTGCAGCCCGGTGCATCAGTTTGGGCAGATCGCGCCATTTGTAGTCGCGGTAGATGAACATGGTGACGAAGAATGACCAGAGCACAGCAATGGCAGCCGACTCGGTGGCGGTGAAGATCCCCGACAGAATGCCGCCGAGAATGATGACCATGGCCATCATGCCCCAGAGCGCTTCACCGGCAATTTTCAGTGCCTGGCGCAGCGGAATCACTTCACCCTTGGGGTAATTGCGCTTGCGCGCGAAGATCATGCACAGGCCCATCATCACTGCGCTGAGCAACAGCCCAGGCATGATCCCGGCCATGAACAGCGAAGCAATCGATACCGTGCCGCCCGCCGCCAGGGAATAGAGCACCGAGTTATGACTGGGTGGCGTCAGCAGGGCCTGAACCGAACCGCTGACGGTCACTGCCGTCGAGAAGTCCCGAGGATAGCCGTTGCGTTCCATTTCCGGGATCAGCACCGAGCCTACCGACGCGGTATCGGCCACCGAAGAGCCCGAAATCGCGCCGAAGAAGGTCGAGGCCACAATGTTGACCAGCGATAGCCCGCCGCGCACGAAACCCACCAGCACAGCGGCAAAGGCGACCAGCCGTCGGGACATGCCGCCTTCGGCCATGATTGCCCCGGCCAGCACGAAGAATGGAATCGCCAACAGCGAAAACTTGTTCACGCCGCCCGCAATCTGGATCATCAGCGCATCGGCCGGAATATCGATCCACCAGGCGCCTATCAGGGCCGAAAGCCCCAGCGCATAGGCGACAGGCATGCCGATGAGGATCAATGCGATGAAGCTGCCCAGCAGTATAAAAGCGTCCATTTATGCGGCACCTTCGCTTTCTTCAATGACATCGAAGCGCATCACCGCGCGATGACTCTGGTCGCCCAGAAACAGTCTTTCCAACACGAAAATCAGGGTTACGATGCCGCCAATGGGGATTGGCAGATAGGAGATGCCAACGCGCAGAAACGGCAGCTCGCCGACAAACTGATTCCACGTGGTGGCGCACAGCTTGAAACCCTTGAAGATCATGAACAGGGCCACGATCGCCATCAGGATCTGCACGAGCACTGAAGCGCTGCGGCGTACCTGTTGCGGCATACGGTCCACGGCCATAGAAACGGCCATGTGCGCACCGGCGCGATAGCTGGCTGCGGCTCCGAAGAAGGTAAATACCACCATCAGCAGAATGGCCGTGGGTTCCGGCCAACTGGAGCCGCTGCCGAGTATGTAACGGGCAAAGATGCCCCAGGGGATGATCAGGGTCATGATCAGCACGGACAGACCGGCAATGCCGATGCAGACCCGATAGATCGTGTCGTTGATGCGCAATAGCGTATTTTTCATGGGCTCACCACTGCGGCGGCGAACGAGCTTTCCCTCATTCGCGCAGCATAATCGGACAGGCTTATTGGGCCGCTTGGGTGCTCGGTGCAGCCAGTGCCGGATTGGTCTGGACCGCTTCGATGCGGCTGATCAAATCCTTGTAGGGCGCACCGAATTTGTCACGCACCGGCTGGGTGGCGTCGTAGAAGGCTTTCTTCTGCTCCGGCGTCAGGGTGATGAACTCCACGCCTGCTGCCTTGAGCTTGGTTTCGGCATCGGCTGACGACTTGTCCCACAGAGCGCGCTCTTCCATCTGAGCTTCACGCGCGAGCTTTTTCACCAGAGCCTGTTGCTCCGGCTTGAGCTTCTCCCAAGTGGCTTTCGCCATCACGATGGGCTCGGGCAGAATCAAGTGCTCGGTAATCGTGAAGAACTTCGCGTTCTGGTAGTGGTTATGCTGGTAATAGGTCGGCGGATTGTTTTCCGCGCCATCGATCACGCCGGTCTGCAGCGCGCTGAAGATTTCGCCGGTGGCCATGGCGATGCCGTTGCCGCCCATGTCGTTGATGGTTTCGATGAATACCGGGTTGCCCTGTACGCGGATTTTCATGCCTTTGAGGTCGGAAATCTGGCGTACCGGTTTCTTCGTGTACAGGTTGCGTGTGCCGCCATCCATCCAGGCCAGCGCGACCATGTTGAATTGCGAGTTGGTGATCTTGTCGAGAATTTCCTGGCCGATCTCGCCGTCGATAATCGTGCGCATGTGCGCTTGATCACGGAACACGAACGGCAGGTTGAAGACGTTGACGTCCGGTACGACCGGGCCGACGATGCCCAGGCTGACGCGAGTCATCTGCACGGCACCACTCTGGACCTGTTCAACGACTTCCTTCTCGGAACCGAGCACGCCACCCGCGTACATCTTGAAACTGATCTCGCCCTTGGACTGTTCTTCGAGTTTCTTGCCCATGTTCTGCTCCGCCACGACCGGCGCGTAGCCTGCGGGGTGAACCTCGGCGAACTTGATTTTGACTTCTGCCTGGGCCATGCCTGACACGCAGAAGGCCAACGGAAGTGCAGCGATGAGAAGCTTGCGTTTGAAATCCATGGATATCTCCGATGTTGTTATTTTTGGTCGAGCTATGGGATTTTCGGTGGGCACTGTCAGCCCTGAAACACGGGTTCCTCCAGGCCTTTGACACCAGGGCGCAAAGCGAACAGACCACCGGCGAATGGCTGGTCGCTGATATCGCCACCCGGGCGAATGGACGTTACGAACAAGGTCTCGAGATCGGGGCCGCCAAAGGCGCACATGGCCGGTTTTCTGACCGGCACGACCAGCGAGCGGTCGAGTTTGCCGTTGGGCGTAAAACGGTGGATCAGGCCCGCGTCGTTGCCGCAGATCCAGTAGCAGCCATCGGTGTCGATTGCTGCACCGTCGGGGCGGCCCAGGTGGTGGTTCATGTCCACGAACAGGCGACGGTTGTGCGGCGTACCGCTATCGGTGTCGTAATCGAAAGCCCAGATCTGCTGCACGCTGGGATGCGAGTCGGACAGGTACATGGTCTTGCCGTCCGGGCTGAACGCCAGGCCGTTGGGGACAATGAAGTCCTTTAAATGGGCATCGAGTGTCTTCTGCCCGGCGCTGTAGCGATACATCGCACCTACCACTGCGCCTGCTGCCATGTCCATCAGCATGGTGCCGGCCCAGAAGCGTCCTTGCCGGTCGCATCGGCCATCGTTGAAGCGCATGCCTGTCTGTGCGTGTTCGACGCTAGCCAGAAGAGTACTGATCAGGCTGCCGTTTTTCTGGTTGCCGTCTTCTATGGGCTGCAGATGATAAATGCCGTCTTCCATCCCGGCTATCCAGCCGCCGCGGCTGTCGGCCGCGATGCAGGCCAGCATCTGCGGCGCTTTCCAGGTGCGTATGCTGCCGTCGGCGAAACTCCAGCGCTGCAGCGTGCCTTTCGGAATATCTACCCAGTACAACGCCTGGTCACGTGCGCTCCAGACCGGGCTTTCGCCTGTGGCGTTTTGTGCATCGACAATCAGTTCGGCATCCATGACAGGTCGTATCTCCAACGTCTGCAAGCAGAGTTCTTCAACAGGTAGGGGCTGTTTATTGATCGCCGAAGGGGCCTGAGGCCACAAACGCACCGCCCTGATAAACCATCGCCGGGTCGTCGGCCGCAGGCTCCGGCTGGGCTTCAACCTTGGCGCGGAAAACTTCCGAGCTGTCCTTGGGGGCGTAGTCCAGTTTGCTGGCGAAGCGGTTGTCCCACCATACGGTTTTGTTGTCCGAAACACCGTAGATCACGGTATGGCCAACGTCTGGCGCGTACAGGGAGCGCTCGATCAACTGGGTCAGGTCGCCATAGCTCAGCCAGGTGCTCATCATTCGACGGTTCTGCGGTTCAGGAAACGACGAGCCGATGCGGATGCTGACGGTTTCGATGCCGTAGCGATCGAAGTAGAAGCTGGCCATGTCTTCGCCGTATGACTTGGATAGACCGTAGTAGCTGTCCGGGCGGCGAGGGGAGTGTGCGTCGATGGTCTCGGTCTGCTTGTAGAAACCGATTACGTGGTTGGAGCTGGCGAAGATCACGCGTTTTACGCCATGACGACGGGCCGCTTCGTAGATGTGGAACACACCGCAGATGTTGGCACCGAGGATCTCCTCGAAGGGGCGTTCGACTGACACACCGCCGAAGTGCACGATCGCGTCGACGCCTTCGACCAGTTGGTGCACGGCGTTCTTGTCGGCCAGATCGCAGACCTGAACTTCTTCACTGTCGTCGACTGCCGGTACCATCTCGACAATGTCGGACAGTCGCAGCACTTTTGTGTAAGGGCGCAGTGTTTCGCGCAAGACCTTGCCCAAGCCACCTGCCGCACCGGTCAGCAGGAGGCGATTGAAGGGAGTTTGAGTGGTATGAGCCGATGCCATGAGAAAAGTCCCGATTGTTATTTTTGTCATCTGTTGTCGTATGACTTGCCGAATTATCGGCACCGCATACGCTGATTGTCAACGCGGCCAAAGTATAAAAAAGACCTGTATGCCCGCCTGTGCGAACACATTTGTAACAAGGCAAAACCTGCCCCTGCAGACGAGCTTTCAGGCAGGCTTTGCCACAGGTATCAGAGCAGCGAAATAGGGTAGCTGATGAACACGCGGTTCTCGTCGAACTCGTTGGTGCTGAAGTCGCGACGCAGGCTGGAGTTGCGCCATTTGACGTTCAGGTTCTTGAGCGCACCGCTTTGTACGGTATACGCCAGTTCAGACTCCCGTCCCCATTCCTTGCCGTCGGTGATGTTGCCGGTATGCACATTGTCGCCGCTGATATAGCGGTTCATCAGGGTCAGGCCGGGTACGCCGAGCACCGCGAAGTTATAGTCATGGCGCAACTGCCAGGACTTCTCCCTGGCGTTGTCGTAGCTGGAGTTATAACTGTCGTTGGCCAGCGTGCCGCCGCTGGTGCCGTTGACGCGCATCCATGCGGTATCGCCGGTGAGCTTTTGCAGGCCGACATAGAACGTGCTGCCGCCATAGCGGGCCGAGAGCAGTGCGTAGGCGGTCTTGTTGTCGAGGTCGCCGGCCAGTTTGTTTCCGTCTTCCTTGCCGATGAAGTAACCCAGGTTAGCCCCCAGGGTCCAGTCGCCGAGCGGCTGGCTATGCAGCAGGTTGAAAAACTGCTGCTGATAGATGTCCTGCAGCTCCGAGTACCAGACACCTACCTGGGTACGCTTGTCGTTGAAGACATACTCGCCACCGCCGAAGTTGAAGCGATCGGAGGTGAACGCGCCTCGTCCGTTCATCGACATGTCTTCCATGCTGGCATCGTTGCGCGGGCTATTGCCACGGAATTGCCCGCCATACAGCGTCAGGCCGTCGATCTCCTTGGACGTCACCTGGCCACCGCGGAACGTCTGCGGCAACGAACGACCGTCATCGGAGCGCAGAATCGGCAGCACCGGCATCCATTCGCCGACTTTCAGTTCGGTTTTGGAAACCCGCGCTTTGCCTGCAACGCCCAGACGGCCGAAATCATCGGCTGGGCGACCGTCGCTGTGGATCGGCAGCAACTGAGTGCCCCCGGTGCCTTTGCCGCCATCGAGCTTGAGCGAATACAGGCCCAGCACGTCAACCCCGAAACCGACCACGCCCTGGGTGAAGCCCGACTTGGCGTCGAGAATGAAGCTTTGTGTCCATTCCTCGGCTTTGTTCTGCGGCGCTGCGCTGTTGGGAAAGGCCGGGTTGGTGAAGTTGCGGTTGAAGTACGCATTACGCAGCGTAAGTGTGGCTTTGGTATCGTCGACGAACCCTTCTGCCATGCCGAGCATCGGGAAAATCAGTGCCATGCCGCCAACACCCAGCAGGATGCGTGAGCGGGAAGTGTGAGATGTCATTATTGTTTTGCTCCCTCGTTTATCGAAACCGTCCTCTTTTCTGGCCACGCGCAAGCAGCAGCCGACACCTTTGAGGATTACGTGATGCCTGTTGCCAGGCATGGCCTCGACCGACAGACGGCCGAGTACCGTTCGCCATGTATCAGCGAATGTTGTGAATCTGAAAGGATGTCGGGTGCTGCGAAACGGCCGGAATAGATGAGGCTTTGATAATCGGTGGCGCAGACGTACAGACGAGAGTTTTCATGGTTGGCCCAGTCTTGTTTTTATTTTTGGCGTTATAGGTTGTCGTACAACCGCAGTGATATTTGCAGCGCAGTCTCGATTTGTCAACGCGCTGCTAGTCGAGGTTTACCGATTCACCTGATTTTAACCCCTCATAAAGCAGTGAATGATTTTGACTGAACGCTGCGTGCAACCGGGCAGTCCACCTCATAACCCCATTATTTTTTTGGAGCTGCTGCATGAATCGTTTTACCCAGAAAGTTGTTGTCGTGACCGGGGCCGGTTCCGGGATCGGCGAAGCTACCGCCAAGCGTTTTGCCCAGGAAGGTGCAAGCGTTGTACTGGTAGGCCGTAATCGCGACAAGCTGGAAAAAGTCGCCGCGCAACTGTCGGGCGAAGGTCATTTGGTCCGTGCTACCGATGTGGCGGACCCAAGCGATGTGGAAGCGCTGTTCAAGGAAGTCGCCACGCACTTTGGGCGTCTGGATGTGCTGGTCAATAACGCCGGTATCGTCAAATCCGGCAAAGTCACCGAGTTGGGCGTAGACGACTGGAAAGAACTGATGTCAGTGGACCTGGATGGCGTGTTCTATTGCACCCGTACCGCCATGCCGGCGCTGATCGCCAGTAAAGGCAACATCATCAACGTCTCGTCGGTTTCCGGCCTGGGCGGCGACTGGGGCATGAGCTTCTACAACGCGGCCAAAGGCGCAATCACCAATTTCACCCGTGCGCTGGCGATGGACCACGGTGCCGACGGTGTGCGCGTCAACGCCGTCTGCCCGTCACTGACTCGCAGCGAGCTGACTGAAGACATGCTCGGCGACAAGGCACTGATGGCCAAATTCATGGAGCGCATCCCGCTGGGACGTCCAGGCGAAGCTGAAGATGTCGGCGATGTCATCGCCTTTCTGGCAAGTGAAGACGCACGCTTCGTGACTGGCGTGAATTTGCCGGTGGATGGCGGATTGTCAGCGTCCAACGGACAGCCGCCGCAGGCTTGATGCCGTCGACGAAGGTCATATGCCCGCAGCCCGGAAACGTTCCGGGCTGCTTCGCTATGTTGAATTCAAACCTGTTTTTACACCTGCCTGAAACAAACAAGCCCGGCAAAAGCCGGGCTTGAAGGTTGTTGCGGAATATCAGATCCGGAAGTGGCTGACCATCGTCTGCAACTGCCCGCCAAGGCGTGCCAGTTCGACGCTGGAGGCAGCGGTTTCTTCGCTGGCCGAGGCGGTTTGCTCGGACACATCGCGGACATTGATGATGCTGCGGCTGATTTCCTCGGCTACAGCACTCTGCTCTTCGGCTGCGGCAGCGATCTGCTGGTTCATTGCCTGAATGTTGGAGACTGTCTCGGTGATGCTGCCCAGCGATGTACCTGCCTGACGGCTGAGCTGTACGCTGCTGACGGTCAGTTCGCGGCTGCTCAGCATGATGCTGGAAACCTGACGCGTACCGCTTTGCAGGGCTGCAACCAGCGTTTCAATCTCGACTGTGGACTGCTGCGTGCGTTGTGCCAGGCCGCGGACTTCGTCGGCAACTACGGCAAAACCACGTCCGGCTTCCCCGGCGCGGGCCGCTTCGATGGCTGCGTTAAGGGCCAGCAGGTTGGTTTGTTCGGCCACAGCCTTGATGACGTCCATGACCTTGCCGATCTTGTCGCTTTCCTGCTCCAGCTGGTTCATGGCATCGGCCGAGCGACCCACTTCGTTGGCCAGACGCTCGATCTGCACAATCGCTTCGCCCACGACCTTGTCACCGTCGCGCGCTTCGCGGTCGGCGTTGGACGCTGCCTGCGAAGCCTGTTCGGCGTTACGCGCCACTTCTGCAACCGTGGCCGACATCTCATGCATGGCGGTCGCCACCTGGTCGGTTTCGACTTTCTGGCTGTTGACGCCGGCGCTGGTCTGCTCGGTAACCGCTGACAGCTCTTCGGCAGCACTGGCGATCTGCACAACGCTGTCGCGGATACCGCCAATCAGCTCGCGCAAGGTGCTGCCCATGCGTTGAATGCCTTGCTGCAGAACGCCCAACTCGTCACGACGAGTGACTGCCAGAGTCTGGGTCAGGTCGCCGGATGCAATACGGTCGACCACTGCCAGGGTTTCCTGCAGGGGGCGGGTAATCTGCCGGGTGATGATCACTGCTGCAATCATGCCCAGAATAATTGCCAGCAGCGTACAGGTGATCTGCGTGGTGCGAGCCTGTGCGCTTTCTTGATCGCGACGATCCAGTTGCAGTTGGTACATGGCTTCGCTGATCTTGACGATATCCTGGCCCTGTACGGTCATCTCCTTGCGAGCCTGAGCGATGTCGGCAGTTGCGGCCTTGAAGCTTTGCAGGGCTTTTCGGTACGCGGCCAGCGAGGTTTCCAGCTGCTTGAGCTGATCAGCCTGGGTGCCGCTGAACGTCGTTTTCAGCGTATCCAGATCCTTGATGGCAGAATCCAGCCTTGCAACGGCGGTCTGTTCAGTTTCGGCCGTAGGGTTGGTGGTGTAGCCACGCACCTCATAACGCGCGAGCCTGAGGTTTTCCTTTGCGTCGGTGACGATCTGGTATTGCTCGAACCGATTGGCATCGGCAGGGTCCATTTTTTTCACTTCAGCCTGAAGCAGCTCAAACACATCAACGCTTTTGCCGGCATACGTGGCCAGCTCGTCACGCGCCACAATGCTTGCCTTGTACCCGCCGCGCATGTTGTTCAGGGACTTCTGGTAGTCAGCAATCACCACTCCCAGTTGCTCGAGCATTTTTACGTTTTCGGGGCTTTTGAACGAGGTCAGCAGCTTTTGCTGATAGTTCTTGAAGCCGTCCAGCGAGACCTGAACGGTTTCGGCGACTTTCTCGTCACCGTCAGCGACCATGTATTGCAGACGGGTAACACGCAGCTTGGTCAACTGGGAGTTGAGCGAAGTAATGTCACTCATCCAGTTGCTGCGATTGATCAGTCCGCTCATGCTGGTCCAGCCAGTCAGCGCAAGAATCGCAGTAAAAACAAGTACTAGACCGAAACCGAGGGCCAGTTTCATATTGACGCTGATGTTTGCAAACCAGCTACTCATTGAATTCTCCAACAACAGCCATTTAAAAGCAGTAGAGCCCCTGAAAGGCATGGCATACAGGTCAGGGGCGGGGTGTGTTATACAGACACTATCGGCAGGTGGTGGCCAAGCTGAAATAAAAAAAAGAGAAAGTTTCAAGACGCTTGAAATACGTTTTCAAGCCCTATCGTCTGCGGAGACGAACCGCTATAAAGAACCGCTGAAAAGACTGAAATAGAGCGCCGCCTTTCATAGGGTGCGGCAAAATATTGTCTATGCTCGCGACAGTGGAAACCTTATCCGCTTCAGGTTCATTGCTTTTTGCAGTGCGTGACATTTTTATGTCACAAGTTGCTCTGGCCTCTGAACCTTCTTCCCGTCACGTTGAGATGCCTTGTCATGAATTTGAAGTTTCGTCATAAAATTCTTCTGGCTGCGGCCGGTGTTGTGGTGTTGGCCTTTGCCTTGTTCACCCTGTACAACGACTACCTGCAACGCACCACCATCAATCAGAACCTTGAGTCCTCGGTGAGCCAGGCGGGTCAGTTGACAGCCAGCAGCGTGCAGAACTGGCTGAGCGGACGCATTCTGGTGCTGGAAAACCTCACCCAGAACGTAGCCTTCCAGGGCGTAAACTCCGATCTGAGCGGGCTGGTGTCGCAGTCTTCGCTGGTGTCGACCTTTCAGTTCACCTACGTCGGTGACAGCAAAGGTGCGTTCACCCAGCGGCCCAATGTCGATATGCCGGCGGGTTACGATCCGCGTCAGCGGCCTTGGTACAAGTCCACCGTCGACGCCGGTAAAACCATTCTCAGCCCGCCTTATCTGGCTTCCGTGGGCGGCCTGGTGGTGACTATCGCCAGCCCGGTCAAGACTGCAGGCCAGATAACCGGCGTGGTCGGTGGTGACCTGAGTCTGGACACGCTGGTCAAGATCATCAACTCGGTGGAGTTCGGCGGGCTCGGTTACGCCTTTCTGGTCAGCGGGGACGGGCAGATCATTGTCAGCCCGGACAAGGAACAGGTGATGAAAAACCTCAAGGACGTCTACCCAGGCCAGACCCTCAGCCTGGACGCGCGCCTGCGTGAGGTTACGCTCAATGGCCAGCAGAGGCTGCTGTCGTTTACCCCGATCACCGGGCTGCCTTCGGCCGACTGGTACATTGGACTGTCGATCGACAAGGACAAGGCTTACGCACCGTTGAGCCAGTTCCGCAGCTCCGCGATGGTCGCCGTGCTGATTGCGGTGGCCGTGATTGCCTTGCTGTTGAGCCTGTTGATCCGTGCGCTGATGCGGCCGTTGACCGACATGGGCCGTGCGATGCAGGACATCGCCCAGGGCGAGGGTGATCTGACCCGCCGTCTGCGCATTCAGGGCAAGGACGAGTTCGCCGAGCTGGGTGGCTCGTTCAATCAGTTCGTGGAGCGCGTGCACGCGTCCATTGCGGAAGTCTCCTCCGCAACGCTGCAGGTGCATGACCTGTCGCAGCGAGTGGTCAACTCCTCCAACTCTTCAATCGTCGGCTTTGACGAGCAGAGCGCCCGTACCAACAGCGTTGCCGCTGCGATCAACGAACTGGGTGCGGCCACTCAGGAGATTGCTCGCAACGCCTCGGACGCTTCGATTCAGGCCAGTGAGGCCCGCACCCAGGCTGAAGACGGTCAGGTGGTGGTCGAAAAAACCATCCACGCCATGAGTACGTTGTCCGCCAAAATCAGTGACTCGTGCACACAGATCGAGCAGCTCAACGCCAGTACCGACAACATCGGCCACATTCTGGATGTGATCAAAGGCATCTCCCAGCAAACCAACCTGCTGGCGCTCAACGCTGCCATCGAAGCGGCCCGCGCGGGTGAAGCCGGACGCGGTTTTGCCGTGGTGGCCGACGAAGTGCGCAACCTTGCGCATCGCACGCAGACATCGGCCGATGAAATTCACAAGATGATCGGCGGCCTGCAGACAGGGTCTCAGCATGCCGTGCTCAACATGAACGAAAGCCAGGTGTCGAGTCAGGAAAGTGTCGAAGTTGCCAATCAGGCGGGCAGTCGTCTGCGCGATGTAACGCGCCGCATCGGTGATATCGATGGCATGAACCAGTCAGTTGCCGCGGCCACGGAAGAGCAGACCGCGGTTGTGGAAACACTCAATATCGATATCAACCAGATCAACACACTTAATCAGCAAGGTGTGGCCAATCTTAATGAAACCCTCAAGGATTGTGCTGCGCTTTCGCAACAAGCAGGTCGTTTGAAGCAACTGGTCGACAGCTTCAAGATCTGACCGTACATCCAGTGACAGAGGCCGGGCCCTTTATACGGGGCCCGGCTTTTGCGGCAGGTAATCTGCAAGCGATAGTGTGAGTGTTTTAGCGGGTTCGCTGAACCGCCCCACATCGTCCGACTATAAAAGCCTGCTCAGTGGCAGGCTTTTTTTACAGATCTTTTTTAACCTCTTTATCGACGTGCTTGTCAGCCTTGTGACGCTCCTTGTCATCATGCTTTGCACCTTTGTCGACCTCGTCAGCATCGTGCTTGACGCCCTTGTCCACTTGTTTGGCGTCATGATCAACACCTTTATCCAGCTCACGGTTATCGTGTCGGACGCCCTTTTCCAGCTCACTCTCTGCAAAGGCCGCGGGCACCACAGCGCCAGCGAGGAAGAGAGCGGCAGTCATTGAGAGTACGAGTTTGCGCATGCTTTGCTCCTTGTGAAAAATGCTGGCCCCTCATGAACCATCATTTTCGAGCATAGACCAGGCAGACGACGTTGAAGGCGCTGATTCAGCTTTCCAGCTTAAGCACCGACAGTGCGAATAAACTGCGGAATATAGCGTCATTGCATATTCACGAGAGCTATCGATTTTAATTGACGAAATCTTTTTTCGCTTAAAGTTCAATTTATTTTGAAAAAGGTTCATCTGCCAATGGCGCAGCTTTGAGGGGAGCCCCATACTGCAGGGCCTGCACGTGCTCTCACATTATTCCTTGAGGCTAAAATGAAGCTACCTCGCCCGATTGTCTCAACTGGCAATGCCGGATTTGACTCGATCCTTAAAGGTGGTCTGCCAAACAACAGGCTTTATTTACTCGAGGGCACGCCTGGAGCAGGCAAGACGACGCTGGGTCTCCAGTTCTTGCTCGATGGGGTCAAGGCCGGCGAGCCTGTCTTGTACATCACGCTTTCAGAAACCAGCGAAGAGCTTGAAAGCGTCGCTCACTCACATGGCTGGTCATTAAACGGCATTGATTTGTTCGAGTTTTCCTCAACGGAGGAAGTGCTGGGCGATGAGTACGAGCAGTCTATCCTGCATCCGTGGGAGGCGGAGCTGGGCGATACCATCAAGCTTATTCAGCAGCGAGTCGATAAGCTTCAGCCCAGGCGGCTAGTCTTCGACAGTCTTTCCGAGATGCGGCTCCTGGCTCAGGATCCTCTGCGTTATCGTCGCCAGGTGTTGGCGCTCAAGCAATATTTTGCAGGTCGGGACATCACGGTCCTGCTTGTGGACGATCTCACGGCTTCCACGGGTGAACGAGATAACCATCTTCACAGCTTATGCCACGGAGTGATCACGCTTGAGAGGCTGACGCTGGATTTCGGTGCTGCCCGCAGACGACTTCAGGTGCAAAAACTACGAGGCGTTGACTTCGTTGCAGGCTTTCACGACTTCACGATTCGCAGAGGCGGGTTGGAGGTGTATCCGAGGTTGATTGCGGCCACTCACCATGTCCCATTCAAAGCGGAGCCTGTGCCTAGCGGCGTGAAGGAACTGGATGACTTGTTGGTCGGTGGCCCGCTCAGGGGAACCAGTACCTTGGTCACAGGGCCTGCTGGCTCTGGAAAGACCACCGTAACCCTTGCCTATCTGGCGGCAGCCTGCGCACGAGGTGAAAAATGCACCATCTACGAATTCGATGAGCGCATCGCTACTTTGATCTCCCGGGCGGACAGCATGGGCATGGAGCTAAGTCGCCACGTATCGAGCGGTCAGTTGATCATTCAACAAATCGATCCTGCCGAGATTTCTCCCGGGGAATTTGCGTGGCGGGTTCGCACAGAGGTCGAAGAGCGCGGGAGTACCATGATCGTTGTTGATAGCCTTAACGGCTACATGGCGGCGATGCCGCAGGAACAGCAACTGATCTTGCAGATGCACGAGTTGCTTTCATACCTGAGCCAACTGGGTGTCGTTACTTTCTTGATCAACCCTCAGCATGGTCTGGTAGGGTCGATGTCAACCAACCTGAATATTTCCTATGTCGCGGACTCTGTCATCCTCATTCGCTTCTTCGAGGCGCAAGGGCGTCTGCGCAAAGCCATCTCTGTTCTGAAACACCGCACCGGAGCCCATGAGGACGCGATTCGCGAACTCCGGATTGATTCCAAGGGTATTCGTGTCGGTGCACCATTAGTCGATTTTCGCGGCGTCTTGACGGGTACTCCAGAGTATTTCGGTGCCAACCTTCCGCTGATGGAAGAGCGAAAGCGTGGCGACTGAACAATTATCTGAAAGCAAGACCCTGATGGTTGTGGCGCCGTTCAAGGGCGATGCGATCAGCCTTGGTAAACTGCTTGGCGATATTTACCCCGTTCAAGCCCACCACGACCTGACCTCGCTTTCAATTGCCCTGGGTGAAAGCACCGGCCTGGTGATACTCACGGAAGAGAGCCTTTCCGGGGATGTGCTGAGTTTCGGAAACGCTTTGGACCTGCAACCGGGATGGTCGGAGATCCCTGTCATCTTGCTCGCGTCGAATAAAGGGCGTTCTGGGCGAGACACCGAGATGGCCAGGCGCAGGCTGCCAAAATCGGCAGGACATGTAATCGTTCTGGAGCGCCCTCTCAGCTCGGCCTCGTTATTGAGCGCGATC
The DNA here is from genome assembly GCF_001466905.1 of Pseudomonas sp. ICMP 3272. NCBI lineage: Bacteria > Pseudomonadati > Pseudomonadota > Gammaproteobacteria > Pseudomonadales > Pseudomonadaceae > Pseudomonas > Pseudomonas sp. ICMP 3272. The sequence continues at coordinate 73,735 of NZ_LKEK01000040.1, read as the reverse complement.
GCCGCAGCCTGGCGAGCACGTGAGCGTCAGTTCGAGATGCGCCAAAGTCTCATTCAATTGGCTGAAGAACGAACCCGGTTGCAGATCCTGCTCGAAAACATCCCGGTTGGAGTGTGCTTCATGGACACTCAAGGGACCTCCCTGGTAAGCAATCCTTTGTATCGCCAATATGTGCCGGAGAATGTGATCCCTTCCAGGCAGCCAGATGGTGCCGCACGCTGGGTAGGGCTCGATGCGCAAGGTCAGCGCCTGGAGCCCGTCATGTTCCCTGGTGCCAGGGCATTGAGAGGGGATGCGGCAACCGGCGTGGACTTTTATCATCGCCAGGATGGAGGTGGGGAGTCATGGATGCGTGTCAGTGCTGTGCCTCTGTATGACGAAAAGCACCACATAATTGGTGCGGCCTCCGTCATCGTCGATATCAACGACGAAAAACAGGCTGAGCTGAATTTACGCAGGTTCAATGAAGAACTAGAGGTTCAAGTCAAAGCCAGAACGCAAGAGCTGAACGCTGCGGTTGAGCAGCTCAAGGCCGAGAGTGAAGAGCGAGCCCGCGCCGAAGAGCAGTTACGACAGTCCTTGAAGATGGAAGCCGTAGGTCAATTGACCGGCGGAATCGCTCACGACTTCAATAATATGCTGACCGGGGTGATCGGCTCGCTTGATCTGATCAAGCTCCGAATGGCCCGGGGGCGATTTGAGGGCGTTGAGCGATTCATGGACGCCGCACTCGTTTCAGCCCAAAGGGCCGCGTCACTCACTCATAGATTGCTGGCGTTCTCCCGACGCCAGTCCCTTGATGAAAAAGCGGTGTCGGTCAATAAACTCATCAATGCTCTTGCCGACCTGCTGCAGAAAACAGTCAATGAAAAAATCATTATCAGGTTCGATTTGAGTCGCGAAGATCCCTGGATTTTTGCAGATGCCAACCAATTGGAAAACGCCGTACTCAATTTGGTGATCAACGCGCGAGACGCCATGCCGCATGGCGGTGAGTTAACCATTGCTACGTGCGTGGAACAGGACGATCAGTACGACCCTTTACGGCATGTGTGCGTGCAGGTGCGCGATACAGGGCATGGTATTCCCAAGGATATGCTGGATAAGGTAACCGAGCCTTTCTTCACAACCAAGCCTATTGGTCAAGGTACCGGCTTGGGGCTATCGATGGTTTATGGGTTTGCCAATCAAAGTAATGGACGTCTTTCAATCGAAAGCACAGTCGGAGTCGGGACGACCGTTTCAATCTGTTTGCCCAAACATAAGCAAGTTGAATCGGACCCACCGTTTACTTCCCCGGAATTCAGCACGGGGCAGGGCCAGGTTATTCTTCTGGTCGAAGATGACGACTCTGTGCGTTTGATCAACCAGGAGGTTCTGGAGGAGCTTGGATACCGGGTTCACGTCGCACGTGACGGCGAAGAGGCCTTGAGGGTTTTCAACGACCTGGAAAAGGTCGACTTTCTGCTCACGGATGTCGGGTTGCCAGGAATGAACGGTCGTCAACTGGCCGAAATTCTCCAACAATTCAGGCCGCGCCTGCCGGTTTTATTTCTGACAGGGTATGCGGAGGGCGCGTTGACCAGGGCTGACTTTCTCGGCCCCTATATGCAGCTCCTGACGAAGCCCTTCACACTGGAGTCGCTTGCCATCAGGGTGGCGAGCATGCTGGAAGGCGATGTGAGTGCGGTTCTGGAGTAGGCGTTCCGGCATACGTCTGTAGCCAGTCGGTGAACATGCTTCGTGTCGTTAACCTGTTACCCACTTCCCGGTTCAATTTTTATTGAAGCATTGGAGAGGGCATACACGGTAGCGATGGCTAGGGGCAGGTCCGGGTGGAATCCCGAAAACAAGAAAGCCCGCACGGGCGGGCTTCTTGTTGAATGACAGGCTTCAGCTGAAATCTGTCATTCGGTACTTGGTTACACAGTCATTTGAACCTGGTTTTTAAGCTTTTGTTTTTAAAGAGTTTTATTCCATTTTTTTCGGGCGGGCATACAGGTGGGCATACACGCTGCATCCTTGTGATTAGTGCATTCATCATCAGATGATCACAGAACTAGGCTTTCAGGCGGCGCTGAGTCCGTAATTTTCGTCGGATAAGCATAGGGTGCTTTACCTCAGTCTCAGGACGAAGACCTTGCGATTTCTTTTCGTAAATCGCAAGCCAGTGCAAAGTCGCCCTCCGCATCGGCAAGCAGCGCCATAAGCATCAAGTTGCCAGATTTACCTATCTCGTCTTTTTTGCTGAAAAGTAGATCATTCAACTCTGTGAACCAGCCCAGCTCCTGCAATGCCCTAACCTGCCACCACGTCTCTCCCTGCTCGGTTGACTCTCTGTAGGCGGCTTTGAGTAAATCCTCAATTAGATTCTCTTCCATGAACTCCTTTATGTAAAAGGCAGCAGAGAACCAGCTCTTATTTTGCAGCGAGTCATTGATACCTTGAATGTACTTCTGAGCTGCCTCTAGTCTACGTCCTACAGCCCGTAGTGCTCTGGCATGTTGCTCATAATCATCCCTGCCTATAAAAGCTGCCAAGTGATCGTCAATTATTTCTTCTGGTACAAGGTCTGGCCGTTCCTGTAAGTTGCCGCGTAAGAAGAAAATAGAGTCGGGAGATGCTCCTTCGCTTATTGCAAGATCTATGTATTTATCCCTGAGTTCTGTATTGCCAATACCATTGTAATGAATTGCCAAGAGCTCTAGTTGGCCAGTTTCACGGTATATTTCAGCAATGCTCGTGATAAGTTCAAGGTCTATCGCATGACCGCCTGGCTGTAATTCTCGGTTTGCTTCAGAGGTCGCTCGGTCGGTAGCGACTATTCGTAACCAATCGTTTCTATATAGTATTACTTGGTCTGCATCTAATTTTCGATCGAAGCCTCCGCGAATCTGGGTTTCACGATGGCAATCAAAGCAGAGAGTCGAAAGGTTAAGTGCCAGATTGTTAGATGGGTTTTCATCTATGTGGTGAATCTGTACAGGTTTACCCTTTGTTCTGCAGACGCAACAAGTTCGATCAGATAAGAACAACACCTGCGCTGCAAGATCCGTAGGGATGGGTATTCTTTTTTTCTTCCTTGTCATTTTTGACTATCACTCTGTTTTTCGTTTGCTGAGGCATAGCACTATCTTCGTCCTGTGTCACCAGAAAAATATAGCATTTCTCTACACCTGAAAAGGCAAAAGAATCAGTAGCGATGCTACAGCTCCGATCATCGCATGGGGCGGAGATTTGTGTAGATTCGGCAGCTGCTGATCGGTCCGCGTTGGTTGAGAGTTGACATTTTGAGCCGCGGGTCAGTAGCTCAAGGAATGAATACACGTGTTCACCATCCGATGGGATGAGTTCACTAAGCTGTGAAACCTTCGACTACTCGAGATGCGCGGGTTCCCTACCCCGTATACGTCTCATTTGCTCAGGGTCCCCCGGCTCGCGCTTGAGTCTCTCCGCTGGGGGAACTCAATGCCCACGGGGGGTGGGGCAGACTTTATAAAAAAATAGTGTGTAACCAGTGTTACAAGTGTAACGCTACCAGTCAAGCTATTGATTTTGTTGAATAAATATCGCGCTACACTGCCTGAGCTTTTCCAAGCTTTGAGGTGTAGCATTTACGAATAGTGTAACGTTTTCGGCACTTCTGCTGAGTCAAGCAGGGCGCGCCAACAGGCGGACAGAACGGTGCAAGTGGGCCCGTTAACGCCAGTGGCTGCCACCCACGAATGTCTGCTTTCGGCCAATAGCTGTCTCTCATGGACCGCCCTACCGACTAGCAGTAGGGCAAGGTTGCGCATCTTCCTGATTTTCACTAGACATATAGGTAGCAAATTGCCACTCTGTGCAGTGTTGATAGATATGCGTAGCGCTACGCCAAGGAAGAGGCAGGATGGCAATTATTCAGGAAATCCACGCATGGTCTAAAGGATTAACTGCGTGGCAGCAAGATGCGATTGCTCGGCTCTATCAAGATCGCACGCTCACTGCTGCTGACTTGGACGACCTCTATGCGTTGGCCAAGGCCGAGGCGGGCATCTCAGATCCAAATGACCGGAAACCCAAGAAGCTTGAGGACGCACAAGTCGCTCCGCCCGTTGATCCAGCTCGATTAGTTCAACTAGCTGCGATCAAGAATCTCGTGAACGTTAATGCCTTAGCTAACGGCGGCAGCGTTCCGATCGCATTGACGGGCCTGACTGTCATCTATGGGGAGAACGGCGCTGGTAAGTCGGGCTACTCCAGGGTATTCAAGCATGCGTGTCGTGCGAGAGATCGGCGCGAGCCCATACTTCCTAACGCAAACTTGGACCCCAAGACTGCCGGTGTCGCCCAAGCGGTATTCGAGGTTCTAATCGACGGTGTTACTACCGACCTCCCTTGGCAATACGGTGTAGCGGCACCTGAGCCGCTTTCGGATATCTCAATCTTTGATACCCACTGTGCCCGTGCTTACATCGATAACCATGGCGACTTCGCTTACGCCCCATACGGGTTGGATATCTTGGAGGGATTGGCCGGCGCCTGTAACAAGCTCAAGTTGCGTGCGACACAAGAGAAGACCGCGAATGCTCCAAGTGACGCAGCGTATGCCGCACTTGCGAAAGAGCAGACAACGGTAGCCGCCACGTTGCTAGGTATTCCAACCAAGACTAATCATGAGCACATCGAGGCCTTGGCCACGCTCAGCTTGGCTGAGCAAGATCGACTTATCCTGTTGACCCAAACCCTTGCCGAAGCTGATCCGAAGCAAAAAGCCCAAGCATTGCGCCAAAAGGCAACGCGCCTCTCAGGATTGAAGAACCGTATCGCGTCAGCAATTGCGTTGATCGGCGATGAAAAGGTCAATCAGCTCAGAGAGCTAATTGATAATTCGAAAGCGGCAAAAGCCGTAGCGCAGCTAGCTGCTGGCGAGTTCAAAAAGACTCCAGGTCAACTTGCTGGCACTGGTGGTGAAGAGTGGAAAGCTCTGTTTGAGGCGGCCCGAGCTTTTGCCGAAGTTTGCCATCCTGATCATGAGTTCCCGACAGTTCCTGAAGACGCCGAATGCCCACTTTGTCAGAACCGACTTGGCGAGGAAGGGGCCAAGCGACTGGTTCAGTTTGACACCTTCATCAAGCAAGCTGCTGAGAGGGCTGCGAAGGACGCTCGCGACACTGCAGCGACAGCATACAGGGCGGTTCAAAGCGCCGCCTTGGACGTAATGTTCCGCGATGGTTTGGTTGAGGAGTTGACGGACATTGATCCGGTGCTCGCGGCCGAATGCTCATCAATGCAGGAATGCCTGCACACTCGTCAGAATTTGATTCTGCGGGCCGCTGCGGCCGAACTTCGGTGGGAGGAGGTGTTGGCGTTGCCGGCCGACCCACGACCGAACTTAGCGGTCATCACTGAAGGTCTACAAAATCAAGCTGCAGCGCTAGAGGCCACTGCTGATGAGACAGTCCGGGCTGAAATGGCTACGGAGAAGCGAGAGCTTGATGCACGGTTACGCCTGGGCGAGGTTAAGGACGCTGTTTTGGAAGCAATCGCCAAGCATGAGGTCTGTCGCAAACTTCAGGCATGCATTGATGGTTTGGACACGAGAGCTATTTCGAGAAAGTCAACCGAGCTCTCACGGACGACGGCCAGCCAAGACTTGGCGGACGCTCTCAACGAAGAACTCAAACGCCTCAAGGTGCATCAGCTTCAGGTGGTGATGAAGCCAGAGTCTCCTGCGGGCAAGGCTCAATTCAAGCTGGTCTTGCAACTGCCTGGAGGGGGAACCCCTGGAGCCATTCTCAGTGAGGGGGAGCAGAGAGCTATTGCTATCGCCTCTTTCCTTGCGGAGATCAAGCTTGGCAAGGGGCGTGGTGGAGTTGTTTTGGATGACCCCGTTTCATCGCTAGATCACCGCCGTCGTTGGGAGGTGGCGGAGCGTTTAGCTATTGAGTCGCTCACTCGGCAGGTGATCATCTTCACCCACGACATCTATTTCCTCTGCATTCTGGAGCAGAAGGTTGAGGAGCTCGGGGATGCACTGACCAAGAACTACATTCGCCGAACCGCGCAAGGCTATGGTGTCCACTCGCAGGATCTACCATTCGACGTCGTGGGCACCAAGGACCGTCTAGCCAGACTTCGACAAGCGTTGGTAGAGGTTCGTAGAGCGCAGAAGGACGGAGACGACGATGAGCATCGTCGTTTGACCGCTACATGTTACGGTAAACTACGTCTTGCCTGGGAGCGGTGTGTAGAGGAAGTGCTGTTGAACGGTGCGGTCCAGCGATTCGGCGAGGGTGTATCGACACAGCGTCTCAAGTCTGTAGTTGTGACTGATGACGATTGTCGAGAGATTGATATCGGCATGACCAAGTGCTCCAAGTTCGAGCATGACGCGGCGACGGCCGTTGGAAGGCTACCGACGCCAGAGCCTGATGAGCTAGAACAGGACATCGAGAGTTTGGCCACATGGAGAACGGCTTTGGAAAAACGCTTGAAAGAAACAGCCAAAGCTAGGGGCTGAATTGAAACATCTTCGAGCGACGGGAGGGCCAGAGCGAGCGTCGACAAATGACGGCTATTGGCCGACTTCTGCCCGTCGCTACCGACTACAGCCGACCATTAGCTACCTGTCGGCTAAGTAATGATGTGATGGCTATAACAGTCTTTTTTATGTGTTTATATGGAAACTGTATGACTAAGATAATTTCATGTCGTCTTCAGCGCTTACCTGCTAATGGTAAAATAAACGCGCGACAACACTAAGGCCTTATTTATGCCCGCTAATAAAAAGCACCATTATGTGCCAAAATTCTATCTAAAAAACTTTTCGCAAAACTCCCTATCAATAAATATTTACAATATTTCTCGTGATAAAACTATAAATAATGCAAATCTGAAAAATCAGTGTTACAAAGATTATTTTTATGGAAGGGACGACAAAGTCGAAAAGGCTCTAGGGGGAATCGAAGGTGCCGCATCTGAAATATTCAGAGAAATAATAAGAAATCAATCAGCGCCACCGCCTTTGACCAAAGAATATATGCAATTGATTTTGTTTGTCTTAATTCAGCACAGTAGAACTACGCACGCAGTAGATGTTCTGAACGAAATGACAGACAAGTTTGCAAAAAAAATGCTAGCCACTGAAAAATCACTGGACTTACAAGACCTTGATAGGATCAAAGTGTCAATTACTGACGCAGGTGTATTCTCGGTAGCTACTGCAACTTCAGGGCTGCACTTTGTTCTCGATCTTAAGTGCAAAATTCTGATAGCGAAAGAGGGGGCGGAGTTTATAACGTCCGACAATCCAGCAGTATTGTATAATCAACTATTTGAAAGTATTGATTATATGAGTGCTATTGGTCTGTCGTGTAAAGGGTTGCAAGTTTTTCTACCTATATCGCCAACCATCCTACTACATTACTACGACTCTGATTGTTATAAGCTTGGGGATCGAAAATCCAACGCAGTTCGCATCACAGAACTCCGTGATATGGACAGCCTTAACCTGCTTCAGTTGGTAAATGCGAGCGAAAATATATATTTCTCGGACGCGCAAAAGTCTCGTGTTTCCATGTTGAAGGCTGCGTCTTCTTTACGCCCAATCAGTAAAACAAATATTTCGAGCCACGTTAACTGGGAGACAGATACTCAGCGATCCGAGCTCTGGGTGTCATCAAAAAAATCAAATAAGACAAGTCTATCATTAGACTGCGTAAAAATTCTGGACAAAGCGCGGGCCTTTGTAAAGGATCTGTCACAGCAAAAAACTCACCCGGCATTAATTGTAAGAGATCCAGCGTTAATGGAACTTGATCTCAAATACCGTAAATCGCTAAAAGAAGGTAAGAAAAATGTGAGTTTTTTTGAGTTCTTAAAAAGCGACGAATTGGGCTAGTACTAGATCTGGGCAACTAAGAGACATTGCGCAGATGTTGTACAGAATATTTGCTGGGAATTGAATAGGGACATAGCATGAAGCATATCAATCTCATGTCGTTGGTTCAGGCAAGTGACTCGTTGGCGCCATTGAGCTTTAATAGCCTTTTGAGTTTTCATGACATAAAGATAAAAATGGCCGAAATAACGGACCTGAAGAACCTTTTGAAAGCTCTTTATGCTTTACCATGCACCATAAGCATGCTTGATGCTTTTTATGTTGGTTATAAGATACCTCAGATAGGGAAAGAGTTTGATTTGCTGAGGTTTGGAACAAACTTCATCGTCAATATCGAGCTGAAAAGTAGTTGCTCAGAAGAAAAAGTAAGGGATCAGCTTATTAGAAATAAATATTATTTGGCTGGTACAGGAAGGCAGGTATATAACTTTTCATACGTATCGGATGTGTCTGCTTTGTATTACCTCCAAGACGATGAAGTTCTTGTCAGAGTAGACCCTGTTGAACTGAGGAACGTTATAAGTCAGCAAGAGATCAATCGGTCGGTGGTGGTTGATGATCTGTTCGAGCCCTCAGATTATTTGGTTTCTCCTTTTAACTCTACTCGCAGGTTTTTAAATAATGAGTATTTTTTGACTCATCAGCAGGAAGAGGTCAAAAAGCTGATTCTACAGAGCTTGGCTGTTCCTAAGGCTGCAAGATTTTTTAGTGTGGTTGGTAGTGCGGGCACAGGAAAAACCTTGCTTATATACGATATTGCAAAGCAGCTTATTAACAATGCAAAAAAAACCCTTCTCATACACTGCGGGTATTTGAATGCAGGGCAGCACGAATTAAACGGAAATGGTTGGACCATTGTTCCAATTAAGCAATACCGCCACTACAATTTGGAGGACTATGATCTGGTCATTGTTGATGAGGCGCAACGTCTAATGGAGTGGCAGTTTAATGACATTGTTGCCAAAAATAATGCTGCATTTGGTGGATGCATTTTTTCTTATGACAAAATGCAAACACTATCGAATTCCGAGGTGATCGCGGACTTAGATGGAAAAATAAGCTCCGTCAAGGGGCTGATCCCTCACAGATTATCAGAAAAGATTCGCACCAACAAAGAGATCGCCAACTTCATTAAGGCTCTATTTAATAATTTCAGGAAAGTCGATCTTTCGAGCAAAAGTAATATCGAAGTGAGCTATTTCAAAAATTTGGAGGATGCTAGGTTTTATCTTTCCGGGTTGAGTTTTTCTGGGTGGGAGGTTATAAGGTTTACCCCTTCTCAATATAATAAGGAGCATCACTCTGAGTACTTTGCACAACCCAATAAAACTTCGCATGAGGTGATTGGTCAAGAATTTGATAATGTGGCTATTACAATTGATCGGTTTTTTTCTTACGACGCAAAGGGTGAGCTGAGCTACAAGGGTGGTACGTATTATCATGCTTCTAAAATGCTATTCCAAAACATTACGCGTGCGCGGAAACGGTTAAATATTGTGATAATTGATAATGAACAAGTGTTGAATAGATGCATAGAAGTACTGCGGTAGTAATGCCCGCTGTCGCGAGATGTGGTAATAACCTACCGCCTGATCGTCGGTTCGGGGCAAACTCAAGCAGGTCAGCAAGATCAGTATCCCTGCCTTGTTCATACAGTAGCGCGTTTTAGCGTGCGCGTTTGCCGATTTATATGGGGCTTTTTAATACGTTTTACTTTAGAAGGGGACGCGTCATCTTGAGTAGCCTGATAGATTATGGCTGTGTCCTTGTCGACTGGCTCTCGGTCGGGAGCGAGCGTTCGTCAGTGGCTGCTCTTGAGCTAAAGCGGTTTTCCAATTTTGCTATAAAAACTCACGAATGTGCAGGTTGTTCGTCACTCCAGCTTGGAGCTATTTGGTGATTTGGTTGGTTATAGGCCAGCAGCAAAAAGGGCCCGTCTGGGCCCTCTTTCAGGTGTAGAGGCTTTATTTCTTCAGCCATCCATCGACGACGTCTGCACCGTATTCTGTCTTCCATTCCTTTAAGGCTCTGTGATTCCCACCTTTGGTTTCGATCACTTCACCGGTATTCGGATTTTTGTACACCTTGAGCTCGCGCGGTTTGCGTGTGCCTGCAGGCTTGTCAGAGATCTGACCTCGGGCCGATGCCTGTGGGTCCAGCAGATTGACGATGTGCTTCAGGCTGAAGCCATAGTGCTCAAGTAGCTTGCGTAGCTTCGTCTCGAACTCGATCTCTTTCTTCAGTCCATCATCACCTTTCATCTTTTCCAGCGCCTGGAGTTGCTCGGCGAGGTGTTTTTCCAGCTGACGGTATTCTGCGAGTTTGGACATACTGTCCTCTTTATCTGTAGTTGCGTGTGTTATTGAGATCGATAGTGCCGATTAAAAGTTTCGCACTATTTCCGACGTATCAGTTGACTTTCAATGTCCGCCATTTCCGCTTTAATTGCCTTGATCGTCAGCATTTGTATCTGACTGACTTTGGCTGAGGTCCCGCTGATGGTTTTCAGCAGTGCAGCCAGATAAGCTTTCCGAGCCTTGAGCGTGTCAGCCCAGCTCGTGCTGTTTTGTAGTGGCTTGTTCACTGCTTTCATCCTTTCGTTGCTCCAGTTGGCTCACGAGTGCAGCCTGTTGAGGTGTCGAAATATCGTTGAGCTGGAGCAGGTCCTGCGCGCTGTATCTGCGCGCTCGGCCGGATAGTTCATGCCACGTCCAGTTCCCGACGGTTTCGCCTTCCTGCGGAACCGCCAGTTTCAACAGGCTCACTTGATCAAGGCCGAGCAGGTTGTAATTTGCCCACAGCCTTCCGCCCACATCGAAGAGTGTCTTAGCGGCCTCGTTCCATTTCTCTTCAAGCACTGTCTGAGAAAGCCACAGGGCTTCGCGCTCTATCCCCTTATGCTTTTCCTGAGCTTCGACGATGTATTGATCTACGGTGGCCAGCTCCTGTTTGAGCGCGGATATGATCAGCCCTGCCGACGATTATGCTCGGCGGCGGTTGCCAGGTTTTTTGCGGCTTTTTGTGCATCGGCATTGGCGGTCTTTTCACCTTCGGTGTCGCCCCATGCGACAGCCTGTGCATATGCGGTAGCCGCATCCGTTTCCGCCTGCCGGGCTTTGGCCATGTCCTCTACCGCCTGTTGTTGGATCTGTTCCAGACGGATGCTGAGGCTCTGACGTTTTTCATTCAGCTCCTGCTCATCGGCTTTCCAGGTGTTCATGGCCTCGATGTAACCCGCCATCAGGGAATCGCAATTGGCGAGGGTTTCGCGGCGATTGATCTTCCGATCCAACAGGTCAGCGTCGTGTTTGCGTGCATCGAAACGCCTTTTCAGCTCGTTGTACTTGTCGCGCAATTCCCGCTCTTGGGCAGGCTCAATGGACTGCTCACTTTCCAGCGCGGCTTCAAAAGGCAGCATCTGGGTATGCAACTGGTCAGCCTCTTTCAGCAGTTGATCGCGGCGGTCTTTCAGTTCTTGGATCTCGTTCATGTGTCTGATCTCTGTTCAATTCGATTGGGGTTGGTTGAGCGGCTGGCGAGGCCGGGAATCAGCCGGCGCTACCTCGATCAGCAGGGATGCACTCAGGCAGCCCGAGCCTCGCTTTCAGCCAATCCCGGAATTGTCTTCACGATGTAGCAGCGTTGCGTGCCCAGCCCGGGCAGGCGCACCAGACTCGATGCCTTGCCGTCGTTCCCCGGCTCAATGACACCGCGCTGCAGCAGCTCCTTGTTCACCGCATTAATGTTCATACCCCGGAAGATCTCCGAGCGCCAGGACTCGGGCAGCACGTAATACGTGTTTGTGGTGTGCAGGGAGTCGCCCAGGCCGTGCTCTATCGTCTTGCGAAAGCCAAGCCTGTCGATGGTGCGCGGACCGTGTTCGTCAATCTTTGCCGCTGCCGATTCCCAGCGGGTAAATCGGCTCTCGCCGAAGCGCTCGATGACCTGGCGCAGTCGCGACACGATTGCGTCACCCTCGAAGTTACCGACGCCGCCACGCTCGTTCATCCATGCGTTAAGGCATACCCGAGTAGCGGTGGTGGCAGTGCCGTCGGGCCAGCCTGTTATCCCCATCGCGGTGACCAGCTCACCCACTGCGGCGGCACGGTGAGCTTGTCCGCTGGCCGACGCGGGTAACGATTGGGCGATAAAACCTTCCAGCGTGCGGCGCAGGATGGCGGACCAGGCGTGACGTTTATCGGGTTCGCACAAGGCTGTGAGAAACGCAGTGAGCGGCATGCCGTAGTATTTCGCAACTCGCGCCTTGAGCGCGTCGGACAGTGCTGCCGCATCTTCAAAGCTGCTTAGGGGGTCTAAGATGCCTAAGCCTGTGCTGGCATCGGCTAGAGCGGCGAGCATGCGTACTTCCATGCCCACTTTTTGTTCGCTTCGGCCATATGTTGGGCCAGCGTCTTCTCGCCGGTGGAGAGGAACAGCAACGCGACTCTTGTACCTGCTGACCTGCCTGGCCTCGATATTGAAGCACACACGTTGGCATACACGGCTGGGAAGGATGGGGGGAGACAGGGGTGGACAGCCAGAAACAAGAAAGCCCGCACGAGGCGGGCTTCTTGTTGAATGACAGATTTCAGCTGAAATCTGTCATTCGGTACTTGGTGGCTACACAGGGACTTGAACCCCGGACCCCAGCATTATGAATGCTATGCTCTAACCAACTGAGCTATGTAGCCAAGTGGCGCGCATTATTCGCGGAGAACGCATATGTGTCAAGCGTTGTTGTGAAAAATAATTGCGTGCGATCAACCGGTTAGCTGGCTGACCTCGCGCAAGGCACGTTTTTCGGGCTTTTACCGGAGCAGGGTGTCCAGCAGCTCCAGATCATCGAATTCTTCTACCCGCTCCAGCATCTCTGCCATGTCGCGCTGATCCCTGAGCCAGGCTTTAAGGCTTTTCGGGTCAGTCAGTGCGTCCAGTTCATCCTGCGCGTCGTCGAGGTGTTCACGTATGGCCTTGAGCTGCTTCGCACATTTTGCATTGACCGTCTTGGGCCTGATGTCCTCATAGGGGTCCATCAGGAATTGTTCCCTGATCAGCATTTTGCGGTCGTGGATCTCGTCTTCCAGCTCTCTGAGTTGTTCGCTCAGGATACGGTTGAAGTGCTTCAGGCGTTTGTCGGTGATGTTATCGATATGCGTCTGGTCGATCTGCTCGATCTCCATTTGCATCTGCAGCAGCGCCAGCAGATTGTCATTTTCGTACGCTTCGTTGACCCGTTGCATGAGCGCCGTTTTCCGCTCGCGCTCATCGGCATCCTGCTCGCGGTCCGGGTGCAGTGCGCTGGCTAGTTTGCGGTAGATTTCGCGCAATGACTGGCTGCCTTCTGCCTCTTCCTGTTCACGGCGTATCTCGCTGGCAGTGGGTTTCCTCGGCTTTTGGGTGCTTTGCGCCTGTTCGGCCTGCTCGCGCAGTTTCTCTTCAATGTGCTGGGTCACATCATCTATGGAGTTCAGGTCGACAATGTGCTGGGTCACATCATCTATGGAGTTCAGGTCGACATCGTCTCCCAGTTCCACGCCTAGCTCTTCTTCCAGTGAGGACTTGAGCAACTGGTTTTGCAGGCGCTCATCCTCGTCGTAATCGCTGCCGGTGTATTTGAAGTAGAGCTGCTTCAGTTCTTCATCGTGTTCGCCGCCCATGAGCGACATGGTCATGACACAGATGATCTCCAGTAACGTGGCTCTGTCTTTCTTGCTCAGACGGAACTGATCGAAGGCCACGTCGAGCAAGCGCAGCTTGGTAATTTCGTTTTCGGCCTGCTCGCTGAGCATCGGGACCAGCTCTTCGACCCAGAGCTTTTCGCATGTTGTTGAAATAACGAGCCATTGCTGCAGAAGTTTGCGCCTGGCTTCGAGCTTTTCCATCAACGTGTTGAATTTCTTCTGACCGGCGCTCAGTTGAGGCCTGGACGGTTGCGCGACGATACGCGGTGAGGCGGGCGGTGTGGTCATGGCAAGACCTCCTTGACGAGGGGACCGCTAGGACAGGTTCAATCGGTTTGCCGAAGTTTACGTTTCCAGTGCCCTGTTCGGGATGAATATTGTGCTGCCCTGAAAGAACCTTTCCAGCCTCGTGTACGGTCCGGTTCTTGCTTCAGTGTCGGTGATACGTCAATTGCTGCGTCATATGGTACGAAAACCCATCATCGGCCGTGCTTTTCGTACCAATGTGAGGCGACACGTATCGCCATTGAAACAAGAACATGGCATTTTGCTGTTAGCGTTTTTTTAAAAAAAGCATCGCCTCTGTTTGCTCAGATCCGGCAGGTGTTCACGGGGAGTCGCAGGACATGAACAGTCTTCTGTCACCAGGCATGCGCCTGATGGGACATTTTGGTTTTGCTCGCAAGTTTCAGGTCTTGTTCCTGCTGTTCATGTTGCCGCTGGCGGGCAGCGCGTGGGTCATCACCAAGGAGTACAGCAACAAGCTCGATGTCATTTCCGGAGAGCAATCGGGCGTGCGTCAGTTGCTGGCGCTTGACGATCTTAATATTGAACTGGCTGCCCAGCGGGACCATGCCGCACGCTGGAAAGCTGCCGACATTCTGCGCGAGCCGACCCCGGCTGCGAAGGCTGCGATGGCCAACGTCGATGCAGGCATCCCGCGTATCACCAAAGCCCTGGAGGGCGTTGATGCCGCATTGAAGCGGGAAAACGCGCCTGCCGACACGATGAACCGTTTCAAGGCGCTTCAGGCGGCAGTCACCGGTCTGGACACTGCGTCATTGCGTACGGTGGGCTGGTGGCCCGATGGTTACGAGCGCTTCACGACGGTGCTGAACCTGGTTCAGGCGCTGCGCGAGCAAATCGCAATGGACAGCGGGTTGATTCTCGACCCGTGGCTTGAAACCTACATGCTCATGCAGCTTTCCACCCAGCAAGTACCGGATCTGATCGAGCGTATCGGCCGCCTGTCGAGTGTGGGCCAGACGTCGGTGGCGTCGGGTCAGTTCAGCCTGCAGAGCCGCTTGCAGATGCGCGATCTGCGCGGTCGTATCGATGACTCCAAGGATCAGATGCAGAAGGCTGCCAGCCTGCTGTTATCCAAACTCCCCGAGCAGTTGCAGCCTTGGGCCGACAAGTACGCTGCGGTCAAGCAAGTGCTGGAAACCGAACTGAAGGTCATTGATGACGGGGTTTTTGGCGGCAGCATCAAGCTCAAGCCGGAAGAGTTTGAAAAAAGCATCGACACCCTGACCGGCAGTACGGCGGATCTGCGCAGGCAGTCGCTTGATGCGCTCAATGGTCGCCTCGATTACTACCATGAAACCTCCAATATGGAGTTCATCCCGATGGCGGTGATCTTCGGTGTTCTGGTGATCATGGCTATCTATCTGTTCGCCTGCCTGCAATCCTCGATTCGTAACAGCGCCAGCGGCATTACCATGCTGGCTGAATCCATGCGTGACGGCAATCTGTGTGTCGAAGTGGCTGTGCAGGGGCGTGACGAGCTTGCCGCTATCAGCAGGGCGCTCAATGTCGCGGTTGTGCAACTGCGTACCAGCCTGCTGGGCGTCAATCAGGAGACCGTACGCGTCGGCGATGCAGTGCTGACGCTGAATGCCCAGTCCAGCGGGACGCTGACCGAGGTCGAAGACCAGCAACAGCAGATCAGCCAGATCGCTGCGGCAGCAACCGAGCTGGCCGCTACTTCTCAAGGTGTGGCCAGAAGCTGTGAGCAGGCATCTGAAAGCGCAAGGCATACCCGGCGTATCGCCGAGCAAAGCAGCCAGGACAGCCAGCGCACCACCGACAGCATCCAGCAGCTCAATCAGCGCCTGACCGAAACCGCCGCTGCCCTGGGCCGGGTCAGCGAGCAGGGTCAACAGATTCAATCGGTGGTGGACGCCATTCGCGGTATCGCTGAGCAGACCAACCTGCTGGCGCTCAACGCAGCGATCGAAGCGGCGCGGGCAGGTGAGCAAGGGCGCGGGTTCGCGGTGGTTGCCGATGAAGTGCGCAGCCTGTCGCAACGTACTCAGGCCTCGACCGCTCAGATCGCCGGGACGGTCGACAGCTTGCGCTCCACCGTGACTCAGGCAGTGAACCTGATGGAAGCCGCCTGCGGACAAGCCGTCAACGATGCGCAATCGGTAACCGGCCTGGGGGTTCGTCTGGGTGAAATCGCCACGGCAGTGCAGGGCGTTGCCGATACGCTGGCGCAAATATCGACGGCGGTGGAAGAACAGGCCTCGACTGCCGACGAGGTCAGCAGCAACATCCAGCAGGTCGATCAGGCAGCCGGGCGTTTGCTCGAAGGTGCGCGAGCGGTCAATCAGGCGGCGGATACCCTGAGCCAGGGCAGCCGGGCGTTGAATGACAATACGGCGCGGTTCCGGTTGGGGTGATGCATCGCGCTATCAATGAAAAGCCCCATTGATGGGGCTTTTCATAGAATGGCGCGAGAGGCATTCACTTCAGCAGGTCTTGATAAACCTGCACGGTTGACGCGCACATTCGCTCGGCAGTGAACAGCTGCTGGAACCGTGCAAAAGCGTTTTCCCCGAAACCTGAAGCTTCGTCCGGGGCTTCCCACAGGCGACGCATCGCTTCGCGCAAGGCCAGCGGATTTTCTGGTGGTACTGCCAGGCCGGTTTCTTCGTCAATGTTCACGTAGGTAGTGCCCGTGCCAATCTCGCAGGAGATCATCGGCTTGCCGTACATCGACGCTTCAAGCAGCGAGATACCGAACGCTTCCGAGCGCAAGTGGGAAGGGAAGACCAGCGCGTAACACATCTGTAGCAGGCACGCCTTGTCTTCATCATCCAGTCGGCCGAGAAACAGCACATTGCGTAGCTGCAGCTTCTCGGCCTGCGCCTTGAGCTCTGCCTCCTGAGGCCCGCCACCCAGAATAACCACCGGGTAATCAACGCCCTCCAGAGCACTGAGCAAGGTATGGAGGCCTTTGTAATAACGCAGCACACCGACGAACAGGAAGAACCTGGCGGGCACACGCTGCTGCCATTCTGCTCGCTTCTGACTCGGGACCAGCGGATACGCCGACTGATCGAGCCCGTAAGGAACGACCACCGTCTTGTCAGCGAAAGGCTTCAGGGTTTCGCTGGTCCGCAAGTAATTGGGCGAGGCCACCAGAATGCGGTCCATGCGCTTGAGAAACTGGTTCATCAGCGGGCCGTACAGCTTCAGCAATGTGCGCTGCTTGATGATGTCCGAGTGATAACTGAGCACCGTCGGTCGGCCATGACCAGTGGCGAAATGCACAAGATCCATCAATGGCCACGGAAAATGAAAGTGAACCAGATCAGCCTCTCCGGCCATTTCCCTGAATTGACTGAAGACCCTGGCGGAAAAGCCGGTAGACGCCAGATTGAAGTTCTCCTTCACCCGCGTGACCTGATGGTCGCCGACCTGGAGGCGAGCGGGGGAGGGAGACGGACTTAGCGTCAGCACCTGACTTTCCACATCGAAAGCCCGGCAGCCTTGTGCGAGCTGGAAAATGACCTGTTCTATCCCGCCTGTCGTGTCCGGGTAGTAGGTTTTGAAGAAGTGAAGAACCTTGATCATCGTCTGCCTGATTCAGCCATGCGTGCTGAGTCTTTCACCACGGGCTTTAAGGGTGTGTAAAAAGGAAAGGCCTGTCTACCGGGTAGACAGGCCTTATTTTGTAACTACCAACGATTCAATCGGCACGCAACATCCAGCCAAGGGTGTCGCGAAGCGGCGGGGTCTCCCAGTCGTGGACCAGCGCTCGCAGGCGAGCGTTGTTCCCACACAGGGTTTTGACCTCGTTGGCCCGGACAAACGCAGGGTTTACCTGAACGTCGATATCCTGACCAGTGATCTCCCTGCACATGTCGATCACCTCACGTAGCGAGTGCGTCACACCGGAACTGACGTTGATCGTCTGTCCCACCGGGCAGGCTTCCAGCAGGCCACGGTAGGCACTGACAACCGCACGCACATCGCTGAAGTCACGCCACACATCAAGGTTGCCCAGCTCGATAGTGCTGGCCTTGCGTGTGAAGTGCGAAACGATCTTGGGCAGCAGAAAGTTTTCTGCCTGCCCGACGCCGGTGTAATTGAACGGCCTGGCAATGACGATGGGCAGTTTGGCATGCCAAAGGCTGGCCATATATTCCATCGCCAGTTTGCTCACGGCGTAGTCATTGGCCGGCGCAGGCTGAGTTGTTTCATCCAGCATGCCGGATGAAGCATTGCCATAGACATTGGCGCTGCTCGCCAGCAACACGCAGTCAGGCACCTTGCCGCAGGCATCAATGGCCTCAAGCAGGTTGCGGGTGCCTATCAGGTTGACCTGATAGAACGCGTCCGCTGCGCCATGCCCGACGAATGCCAGCGCCGCAAGGTGCACAACGATATCCGGCTGAGTGTCTGCCAGCAGCGTGCGAAGACCGGCCACGTCTGCCAGATCCACTTGATAGTAGCCAGGGCTGTCGGAAGGCTGGCTGCCGACACCCAGGACTTCACAGCCCTGGGCGGCAAGCTCGGCCGCCATGAAGCGGCCCGTGAAGCCGTTGATTCCGGTGATCAGGGCGCGCTTGCCGGCAATACTCATCAGAACGAAAAGCCTTTTTCATTTCGACGCAGATCCGCTTCAACCATCATGCGGCACAGTTCTTCCAGGTTGGTCTTGGGCTCCCAGCCCAGAACGTCCTTGGCTTTCGCAGGGTTACCGATCAGCAGTTCCACCTCGGTAGGGCGGTAGAACTTCGGATTGACCGAAACCAGCACTTTGCCAGTCGCTTCACAAATACCTTTTTCCGACTCGGCTTCGCCTTCCCACTTGATGGTCACGCCAGTGGCCTTGAACGCCATGCTGACGAAGTCACGTACGGTTTCAGTGCGGTTGGTCGCCAGTACAAAGGTATCCGGCTCGTCAGCCTGCAGCATGCGCCACATACCTTCGACGTACTCCTTGGCAAAACCCCAGTCGCGCTTGGCGTCCATGTTGCCGAGTTCGAACGACTCGATCAGGCCCAGTTTGATCTTGGCAACCGAATCGGTGATCTTGCGGGTAACGAACTCACGGCCACGAAGTGGTGACTCGTGGTTGAAGAGAATGCCGCTGGTGGCGAAGATGTCGTACGACTCGCGGTAGTTGATGGTCATCCAGTGAGCGTAGAGCTTGGCGACGCCATACGGACTGCGTGGGTAAAATGGAGTGCTCTCTACTTGCGGGATTTCCTGGACCTTGCCGAACATCTCGGAAGTCGAGGCCTGATAGAAGCGGATCTTCGTGTTGACGATACGGATGGCTTCCAGCAGGTTGACCGCCCCAATGCCGGTGATTTCGGCAGTGGTCAACGGCTGTTCGAACGACACACCCACGAAGCTTTGTGCCGCGAGGTTGTAGACCTCAGTAGCGCCAGTGGTTTGCAGCAAGCGAATGCTGGCAGACAGGTCAGTCAGGTCATACTCGACGAGATGCAGATTAGAGTTGTTCTGAATCCCGAGCTCTTCTATACGCCAGAAATTGACGGAGCTGGTACGGCGGTAGGTGCCGTAAACGGTATAGCCTTTTTCGAGCAGCAGCTCAGCCAGGTAAGCGCCGTCTTGACCAGTAATGCCGGTAATGATTGCTTTCATGCTAGATTTTTTAACTCCATCAAAGAATAGGTGTCAAAGGCTAATTTCGCCGGGCCTTTCGCCATACGCAACTGCAGAATGATACAGGTTGGGAGGCGTAGATACGACTATTATGCGGCTTTGCAGAAGGGATATCGACGAGCGATCAGGAGTCTTTAGGCGTGTTGTATTTGCAGAGCGCCAGCATGCAGCGGCAGACATTGGTTTCTTGACGTGTCTAGGCGTGCAGGTTGCTGTCAAGAGTGGGGTCAGCTCCGCTGAGTGCTTGACATGCCACCTTGTTGATAAACCTTCATCAAGGCTATAGATCATTCGTTCTCCAGACCTTTCCGAGCCACTCGGAGCGTGTGCTCAAAAGCCGGTAGCGTTTCTGCTCCGCTCATTCGGTGCAGACACAGTCATCCGCTCACGGCGATAATCTGCGGTGTGCATCAGTAATGCCCTCCTATAACAATGAGATTTTTTTCAGTATTCTCTTTTGGGGGGCGTCTGATACCCTGTGCGTTTGGTCCAAAAGCGTAGTAAATCTTCCTGACGACCGCGCAGGTCGGTAACATAGGCTCCCTCAAGCAGCTCAAATATCTGTGAAACCTCAGGTGCTTCAGCGTCTTAAACGAGAGCCTGCGAAATGCTTTGGATTGGAAAGGTAGAGGAGTTCCCTGTCTGCAGGCAGCATATGAGGGTATAAAATGATACTGGTGTGGAGAGCAAGGTGAACCTGATAGATTTTTTTTTACGTGAGCTGAATGTATTTTTTGGCGGGCGTTATACATGGTCTTTACTCTCATTGCAAGACGTAAAGAGCCGGTATAGGCGGTCAGTAATAGGCCCCTTTTGGATAACACTCACCTCCATTTTTTTTGTCGCTGGCCTGGGGACGGTTTACTCGAGACTATTAGGGCTTAACCTTCAGGAGTACCTTCCCTATTTAGCCACCGGGATCATTGTTTGGACGTTCATAACAAGCTTGATTAGTGAAGGGGCGAATTCATTAATAAGTGCAGCGGGCATCATAAAGCAAATTAACTTACCTTACATGACGCATGTGGTCCGCATTGTGTTTCGTAATTTCATAGTGTTTCTGCACAGCTGGGTAATATTAATCCCTCTTTTGATGTGGTACGGATACCTAACGGTTTACGGGTTTTTCGTTTCAATATTTGGGGTGATGCTTGTTCTTTTTTCTTTAACGCCTTTGGTGACGTTGCTTGCTGTGCTCTGCGCTCGCTATAGAGATGTGGTTCCCATGATTGCAAGCGGCTTGCAGCTATTGTTTTTTGTCACCCCTGTTATGTGGCACGCAGAACAATTGTCCGGGCTGGAAGTAGTCATTAAATACAATATATTTAATTATTTTATTGATGTGGTTCGCGAGCCTATGCTCAAAGGATATTTCCCCTTGAATTCTGCGGAAATAGTATTCTTTTTTGGTGCGGTTTGCTGGGTTGCTGCTTTTTTAGCAGTTTTCGTAAATCGTAAAAAAATACCTTACTGGCTTTAAAATATGTCTTATATAGAAATTAAAGCTGTCACTGTTGACTATCCTATTCTTGACGTATCAAGACGATCTTTCAAGAAAGACGCATTGTCCTGGGTCACGGGTGGGAGTGTAGGCGGCAATACCAAGCATGTAAGCGTTCGGGCGTTGGACAATATAGATTTGTCTATAAAGTCGGGCGAGAAAATAGGTTTGCTCGGTCATAACGGGTCAGGAAAAAGTACCCTGCTCAAAGTCATTGCGGGTGTGTATTATCCTACCGCCGGCAATATCTCGTGTTCTGGAAAAATAACATCACTGCTTGACCTCACGTTGGGTATGGAGATGGAAGCCACCGGTTATGAGAATATTTTTCTTCGCGGCGTAATAATGGGCGTGTCTCCGAAGCAAATCAAAAAAACGGTCAAAGATATCGCAGAGTTTTCCGGGCTTGGTGACTATCTTAAATTGCCCATCAGGACCTACTCTTCGGGTATGCTTGTACGTTTGGGGTTTTCCATATCTACCGCATTCCCCGCCGATATTATTCTCATGGATGAGTGGTTGGGAGTAGGGGACGCAAAGTTTCAAGAAGAGGCTAACAAGCGTTTGCAAGAAATGACAGAAAATGCGGCAATACTAGTATTGGCATCGCATTCTCCTGACCTTATTGAGGAAGCATGCAATCGATGCGTACGCCTTGAGCATGGGGTAATTGTTGAAGACTATAAAATAGGTGCTTGTGCATGAAGATTGCTATTGTTTCAACGTACAAAATAGAATGCGGTATTGCTCGTTTCTCAGAAATTCTCGAAAAGAACTTGTCTGTGACCGATGAGGTTACAGTTTTTGAATTGCCACGGCACGAATTGAAGCTGAGTTTCGGTGCTACAAAAGAAGGTTCTGATCGATTTATAGAAACACTTTGTGAGCAGCTGAAAAGCTTTGACGCTGTCTCGGTGCAGTGTGAGTATAGTCTTTTTTCAGATGATATAAGGGTTTCTGTAGAGCGTATAAAGAAAATTCTTTCGTCAAATAAGAATTCTACGTTGACGTTGCACACAGTTATTAATCGGTCTACTTCCGCTGATACCGATATGCCCTCTTTGTTTAGGTGGATGACCTCGCCGAAGAGTGCTTTCAAGACGTTGCTGCATAGCCTGCGTTCCACCAGATCGGCCAAGGCTGAACTGCATTTGTTCGAGTTTGTTAAGAGAAATAATATAAAGATAATCGTCCATACCGAAACGACCAAAGAAATTTTGAGCCAACGGTTCCGGTTATCAAATGTCCATTGCCACCCGCTTTGCTATACAAGCGAATCAGAAAAAAACCAGTACGTTTATGAGGAATGTCGGCAAGAGCTCCTGGATAAATTGGTACTTGATAAAGATGTAAAGCTAATTGGTGTGTTTGGCTTCTTTGGCCATTACAAAGGGTTTGATTATGCGATTCAATGTATCGATAGGATGCCGAGAAATTATAAGCTTTTAATCTTTTCAGGCCTGCACCCAAACCTGATCAAAAACTCAGACAGTTCCCAAATTGAGTATTTGCTGAGCATGGCAAAGAAACTCAAGGTTTTGGATCGAGTGTTTTTCATGGGCAGCGTTGATGATCGTTCTCTCTACCGAGCAGTGGCTGGGGTAGACTGTTCATGGCTTCCCTATCGAGAAGTAGGTCAGGAAGCTTCCGCTATCTGCAGTGAAGTGTCAGAACTCTCGAAAAGAGTGATTGTTTCAAGGAATTTTGCTTTCATTGATTATATGAAGTTTGGTTTGCGTAAACAGTATCAGTTTTTTGAGATTGGTAATATTGAAGAGCTTAAGTTAAAAACAGTGTTTTATGATCGATTTTTCCCTGAGCCGTCACGGTCTGATGGCGTCGTAAACCATGCCGAATTGCAGGCGGCCTTCTATAAAAAAGTAGTCGAATATGTTCCGGCAGGTATAGCTCAGCACCAGGCAAATGCAAAGGTAGCTTAAGTGTTTTTTGGATGTTTTCCAGTCGCTAGCATTTAAGCGAATGAGAGATATTGGAAAAGCGAATCACAATATGAGATTTTTCATTGAATAATCTCATATTGTATGCGTTGTTTTCACATCATGTTCGCTAGGTGCGTGCGATGGTGGTGTGCTAGAAATAAGCTACCCGTGGATCATGATTTAAGCGGGTCGCGTAGTTGTTGATTGTGGGTTTCAAAGCGTCCGCTGTTGCTTTTGTTTTTTCACAGTGCTAACAGTGGCATGGTGCGGTCAGTGACCTATTCATAGGTATGAAAGAAAATCGCCTCGGTGGAATATTTTCTATATGGATAATAAGACGTTTGCTGTAAAGAAAATGTCGCCTAGTCTCTCGGTGTATATTGATTTGCTGCGCGTGATTTGTGCGGTGTCAGTAATGATGGAGCATTATCCATTTTCATCAGACATAGAAAATTTTTTCACGGCTACTAATTATGCATACGATGCTGTAGTCGTTTTTTTTGTACTTTCTGGATACGTCATAAGCTATTCGGCGGATACGTTCGAAAAAGACAGAAGGGATTACGCCGCTAACCGTATGGCAAGAATATTGCCGGTCGCATTTACAGCTGTTTTACTCTCGGCAATTTTTTTCCTGGCGGTGGGTGATTCCAGAGTCGACCTTTATGGTGATGTATCTCAAAAAACTAATGGGGTGATAACCTTCATTCAATCGATTACCTTCACAAATCAAGTGTGGAGTAGTAATGAACAGCCATTTGCCAACGGTCCTTATTGGTCGCTCGCGTTTGAAGTTTGGTGCTATGTTATTTACGGTGTGATGTTCTATTGTCGCGGGTGGACAAGAGTTTTGCTGTTGTTGATGTTGGTCGTTATGCTGGGTCCAAAACAGTTGATAATACTTCCCATGTGGCTGGCAGGCTCCCTAGCCTATCATGTCCGATTTAAAGCGACTTTACCTAGGTTTGTGTTGTATTTGTTATTGTTGCTGCCGATTGCGATATATATTTCTGTGCAAGCTACTATGCCTCGCGATTGGTCATATGTTTATGCTGGGCGTAATGTTGAAAGGATCTTGGGTTTCGGGCTGGATGGCGCTGCAAACTTTGGTTGGGGGTATCTGTTGGCTATTTTGATGTCCTTGCATTTGTATGCTTTTCAGCGACTTTTCAATGAGGTCAATGTTGATCTTGATATTCTTTTCTCTAGGTTAGTGCGGTTTCTTGCAGGTTACACGTTTACGCTTTATCTTTTTCATGTTCCAATTATTAAATTTATTTTGGCTGTTACTGGATTGGATAAAACTGATTTGTTAGGGGGGTACGGCGCTGTTGTTTATGGAGCTGTTTTTGTAGCTGTTTATTTTATTGGTAATGTCGTTGAGCATAAAAAGGTTTTGTTCAGAGGGTGGGCGCACTTTGTAATTGGGCGATTTAGCCAGGCGTTACAGCGAACAAGTAGGAGTTAAGGTGAGGTTAAGGCCGTTGTGTATTGTGCAATCTCACGCCTGTGTGTCACGCGACTCGGTGTAATCTATTTGGTGGTTTTATCGCGTTCAATACTCGTTCTTTCTTATGAAGGTCTAGATCGCTTTCTAATTGATAAGTTTTCCCGCTGTTACGGTAGCAATAGTGGAGGGGATGAGGGCAGACTATAATGCGTAAATATGGATTTTACGGATTCTAATCTACCGGTCGTCCATTGAGTCGTTATTGACTTTGCTTTTTAACTTCGATCACAGAGTCAATCATGCCTATCTGCTTTGCTGATTTTCCAAGTATATAACATGGCTGGCGTTCACCTTCATAGGTGCCTGAAGTCACTGCGAGTAATGTCCAGCCTATTCCGATGTTTTCATTTACCATGTCTTCACTGAACGTACTAAATATCTCTACTGCCTCATGGAGTTGCATAAAGCTTCCTTTGAGCTTGGGTAATGACCTGGTCAGGTAAGTGACGGCGGTCCTAGGTATTTGACTGGGGCACCTGGGTGCCTTCCAAGTGAGTGTTTTATCAGAAGCTCACCCCAAGTGGAATATTTTTCATCGGTAGCTCCTCGAGTGGCTATAAACTTGGGCGATTGTCACCGATTTACCACACGATTGGTTTGAGAGCAGTCATTCATGAGCATGCTGGATCTATGGTGATGAGGCTCCCAGCCTCCTTCTGAAGCCCTTTCTCCGCCATGCAGCTGTCGTGTTTCATGAGTCGAAAACTCTAGTTCGACAGACACAGTTAATCGGTTGCCATGCGTGAAAAAGTCGCCCTGATGGCTTTCATCACGCACGTAGAAAGCCTTCGTCAAAACGCCTTATCTTTGAGAAGGCTTTTCAAATATTGTCCATAGCCGTTCTTAATCAAAGGTTGTGCAAGCTTTTCAAGCTGCACGGGGTCGATCCAACCTGAGCGATAGCATATTTCTTCAGGGCAGGCCACTTTCAGACCCTGGCGCCTTTCCAGCGTGGCGATGTACTGACCGGCTTCCAGCAGGCTGTCATGCGTACCGGTGTCCAGCCAGGCATAGCCACGACCCATAATCTCGACGTGCAGCTGCTTCTGCTCCAGATACAACATGTTGAGATCGGTAATCTCCAGCTCGCCGCGTGGAGAAGGCTTCAACTGACGAGCCAGATCCACTACCTGATTGTCGTAGAAATAAAGGCCGGTGACGGCATAGTTCGACTTGGCAACCTTGGGCTTTTCTTCCAGCGACAGTACTCGACCGCTTTCGTCGAATTCGGCTACGCCATAACGTTCGGGGTCCTGTACGTGATAAGCGAACACCGAGGCCCCTGACTCACGGTTACTGGCGTTGAGCAGCAGCGACTGGAAGTCATGGCCGTAGAAAATGTTGTCGCCCAATACCAATGCCGACGCATCGTTGCCAATGAAGTCCGCACCGATGGTGAACGCCTGAGCCAGGCCGTCCGGGCTTGGCTGTACGGCATAGGACAGGTTCAGGCCCCACTGGCTGCCATCGCCCAGCAACTGGGTAAAGCGCGGCGTGTCCTGTGGTGTCGAGATGATCAGAATATCGCGGATCCCGGCCAGCAACAGCGTGCAGAGCGGGTAGTAGATCATCGGCTTGTCGTACACCGGCAACAACTGCTTGGAGACAGAGAGCGTGGCCGGGTGCAAACGGGTACCCGAGCCACCAGCCAGAATGATTCCTTTACGAGCCATGAGAGTCCTTAGCGCTGAATTTCATCCAGCATGCGTTGTGCGCCTTGTTGCCAGGGCGGCATCTTCAGTTGAAAAGTGGTTTCGAGTTTACCTAAAGCCAGCCGCGAATTGTGCGGACGCGGCGCGGGCAGCGGATACGCTTCTGTAGGAATCGCGCCGATCTTGTCGGGCGAGACCTTAAGCTGCACCCCGTTGCGCTCGGCATGTTCCAGAACGAACCGGGCAAAGCCATGCCATGACGTTTCACCGGCTGCGGCCAGATGATAAACGCCGCCCAGCTCCGCCGAGTTCTGATCACCCAATACCCGGTGCAGCATGTGCGCTGTCACGTCGGCTATAAGCTCGGCGCCGGTCGGCGCACCGTATTGATCCGCCACCACGTTCAGCGAGTCGCGCTCGCTCGCCAGGCGCAGCATGGTCTTGGCAAAATTGTTGCCTTTCGCCGCGTATACCCAACTGGTGCGCAGAACCAGCGCCTTGGCACCACTGGCCTGAATGGCCTGCTCTCCCATCAGCTTGCTGCGGCCATAGACCGACAGTGGGCCGGTAGGTGCGTTTTCCTGCCATTGGCTATCGCCGCTGCCATCAAACACGTAGTCGGTAGAATAGTGAATCAGCCAGGCACCCAGCGCCGCAGCTTCCCGAGCCAGCACGCCAGGCGCCTCGCCGTTGATCAGCACGGCCAGATCCTGTTCGCTCTCAGCCTTGTCCACAGCGGTATATGCCGCTGCGTTGACGATAATATGCGGGGTCAGTATTCGAACGGTGGCAGCCAGGCCTTGCAGATTGGTAAGGTCTCCGCACAAGCCATCAGTGCCTTGACGATCCAGCGCGATCACATCACCCAATGGGGCCAGAGCACGCTGCAGTTCCCAGCCAACCTGCCCGTTTTTTCCCAACAGCAAAATTTTCATGTGTCAGCGGCCTTACACTGTTGCACGATCTGGTCAAGATAACATTCAGCCATGACTCCACT
Organism: Pseudomonas sp. ICMP 3272; assembly: GCF_001466905.1. Taxonomy (NCBI): domain Bacteria; kingdom Pseudomonadati; phylum Pseudomonadota; class Gammaproteobacteria; order Pseudomonadales; family Pseudomonadaceae; genus Pseudomonas; species Pseudomonas sp. ICMP 3272. The sequence continues at coordinate 46,647 of NZ_LKEK01000040.1, read as the reverse complement.
CACCTTGTTCCTGATTGGCCTGATACCACTGTACTGTTTTGCGAATGCCTGTATCGAGGGTTTCTACTGTTTCCACACCGCCCGCAATAGAACAAGGATGCATTACCAGCATAGCGGCGATAATTGCCCTCGCTACCCGACAAATGAATTATCAGATAGGTAGAAAGCTTGAGTAACCCCGAGTCGATGGCATTTTTGATGAGCTGGAGAGACGCCAGTTTGTGAGATGCCTCGCTCCAGGATCGTGGTCCCGCAACGTGGAGTCATTGAAAGGTTGGATCGTTAGCTGGATTGCCAGAACATTCAGGGCGGCGCCCGTCGACCGTTCAATAAATTGACTTACGGTCGTTGAAAGCAGTCCGCGTTCATCGTGATTATAGGCAAGCTGGTCCTGATTAAGTCATCGTCAATGCCATCGATGACCTAGAGACAATTCAGCAGCCGAGCCAATTGCTGGGTTTCCGTTGAAAAGAAACTTTCATCCCCACTCGGCCCTCGCCCTGGGACTAACGTCGATTAGCCAAGACCATACGATAAATATCCAACGTTTTTTGCGCACATGCATCCCAACTGAACTGGCGCGCACGCTCCAGCCCTAGCTGCACCTTGCGCTCACGTTCTTCAGGCTGTTCCAGTACGTCGCGCATCGCGGCACTGATGCTGTCGGCGTTGTGCGGATCAACAGCCCAAGCGGCATCGCCTGTCACTTCCGGCAGCGAAGAGTTATTGGATGCGATCAGTGGACACTGGGCAGCGAACGCTTCGATAGCCGGCAGACCAAACCCTTCATACAGCGAAGCAAACACCAGCGCCCCGGCACTTTGCAGCAGTGACAACACTTCTTTCTGCGGCAGATAACTCAGCCAGCGGCCTTCGCCCCTTTGCTGCAAGGCCTCAAGCTGCGGCAGCAGATCCTCGTTGCTCCAGCCGTCACGACCGACAATCACCAGCGGATGTTCCTTGCGCACCTGCGCGGGCAGTTGCTGGAAGGCTTCAAGCACGCGTTGCAGGTTCTTGCGGGGTTGCAGGGTGCCCACCACGAGAAAGAAGCCGGGTTTGAGGCCGTGTGTAGCCAGCACTCTGTCACGCTCGGCAGTGTCGATGCGCTCGAAATACACAGGGTCCACGCCCAGTGGCGTGACGCTGATGCGCTCTGGTGCGATGCCCAAGTGACGAACCATATCCTGCTTGCTGTACTCAGAGATGGTTATGATGTGATCGGCACGTTCAATGCTAGTAGTGAACAGCCAGCTTTTCAGGCGCTTGAGGTCTTGCTTGATCCATTCCGGGTACAGCACCGGAATCACATCCATAATCGTGGCGACGACAGGTACGCCTTTGATCCGAGGGATGTGGTGGTCGGTGGCATGGAACAGATGTACGTCTTTGGCAATGCTTGCCGAGTTGATCAGAGGCAGTTTGAATACGCCACTAAGAACAGCATGCACGCGGTAATCGCTGGCCAGCTGTGCAGGTTTACCACAGCCCAGCGCTGGCAGGTGACTGCCGAATGCGTAAGGCTTGATGTGGATTTCGTTAGCCTGACTCAACCTGTCAAGACCTTGCCAGAGCGCTCTGGAATAAATACCGATACCGTCCAGATGCCCGGCTCGCTCGCCGTAGGCCCAGACCGTGCAGCTGAAGCCTATATCCATGTTCTGTCATTCTCAATGTCAATCAATTGCATCACTTCTCAATGGTGTCTCGGATAGCGTCTTTACGCATGCCTGTAGGGGATATACTGAGGCAGGTACGGAATCGGGCGCGAAGACTAACATGGGGCAGCTCGGCTCGCACGGGATGGTGAGCGATTGCAACGACACAGTTGCTGAATGGTAGATACATTGTAATGGCCATCCTGTTGCATAGCGGCCGGAGCACCCGGATAATGCGGCCTTTGTCACGCCTTCGTGGCCTAAGATTGGAGCGTCTATGTTCACCCCTGTAGTTCTGGCTGGCGGTAGTGGTTCGCGATTGTGGCCTTTGTCGCGGCAGAGTTTCCCGAAGCAGTTTCTTGCCCTAGATGGCCAGGATCAGGGAACGATGTTCCAGCGCACGCTGGCCCGGCTCAAAGGCCTGGAGCATACGCCTGCGGTTGTTGTAAGCAATGAAAACCATCGTTTTATCGTTGCCGAACAACTGCGTGTCGCGAAGATGGGCAGCCGTCGCGTTATTCTTGAACCGCTTGCCCGTAACACTGCTCCAGCGATTGCTCTCGCTGCGCTGGAAGCAACTGCTGATGGCTCCGACCCGATCCTTCTAGTCCTTGCTGCTGATCACCATATCCATGATGAAGACGCTTTCCGACAAGCGGTTCAGGTTGCTCAGGTACACGCCGAGGCTGGCCGTCTGGTGACTTTCGGGATCACCCCCACTCACGCGGAAACCGGTTTTGGCTATATCCAGTGCGGAGAATCCATTGCCCAGGGTGGCTTCGCTATCGAAGCCTTTATGGAAAAGCCTTCCTCAGAGATGGCCGCCGAATATTTTTCCTCGGGCGCTTACCTGTGGAACAGCGGCATGTTCATGTTCCGTGCCTCAGTTTTCCTGGCTGAGCTTAAAAAGCATCGCTCCGACATACTTTCTGCGTGTCGCGTAGCGCTGGCAGACTCCGAAGCCGACAACTACTTTCTGCACGTCTCTGCAGAGAAGTTTGCCCTGTGCGCCGATGAGTCCGTGGACTATGCGGTCATGGAACACACCGATGTTGGTCTGGTCGTACCGCTGGACGCTGGCTGGAACGATTTGGGTAGCTGGGCTGCTATCTGGGATGTGGGTCCGCATGATGCCAACAGCAATCGCCTGGAAGGCGATGTGATGGCGATCGATACCCGCAATTGCCTGGTACAGTCGCACCATCGACTGGTAGCCACCGTCGGCGTCGAGGACCTGATCGTCATCGAAACCAAGGATGCAATCCTGGTCGCCAACAAGCACAACAGCCAGCAGGTCAAGGACGTGGTCAAACGTCTGCAAGCCGAAGAGCGCCCCGAGTTTGTCACTCATCCGTTGGTCAACCGTCCGTGGGGTCATTACGACACGATCGATCTGGGCGAGCGCTATCAGGTCAAGCGCATCAGCGTGCTGCCGGGCGAGTGCCTGTCGCTGCAGATGCATTACCACCGCGCCGAGCACTGGATCGTGGTATCGGGTACTGCCAAGGTGATTTGCGACGATCAGGAACTGATCCTCTCCGAGAATCAGTCCACCTACATCCCGCTGGGCGTCAAACACTCGCTGGCCAACCCCGGCAAGGTGCCGTTGGAGCTCATCGAGGTACAGTCGGGCTCGTACCTGGGTGAAGACGATATCGTGCGCTTTGAAGACCGCTACGGGCGTTTGAAGAAGTAAGCTTCTCAGGCACCGCTACACGTTTGGCAAAACGCCCCGCAAGCTCGCTTGCGGGGCGTTTTTTTGTCTGGCGGTAACCACAACTTCATCCGACTCAGCTTTGCGGTGCGCCACGCTCAACCATCGCTCGCCATTCCTGAACGCTGGGTCTTTCTTGCATCCTGGTATGCCATTCACGTAATGCTTCGCACTCGTCTGGCACTGGAAGTTTGACCAGCGAGGCGAAAATCATGCCGCCCAGCACTGCGATATCAGCCATGGAGAATGCGTCGCCGACGACAAAAGGTCGATCTTTGAGGATGCTGTCAAAATAGCGCATGCCACGAACGGCTTTTTCGCGCATGCGGCTACCCCATTCCTGATTTTGATAAAGCTCGACGTGTGGCCCAAGCCCCGGCGTAGCGTGATGAAAGTACGTACTTACGGCATCGAGAAACTCGATCTCGGCACGCTTGGTCATCATGTGAATAAGGCCCTTCTCGACAGCCGTTTCACCTGTAAGCACAGGGCTCCCGGTCACCAGGTCCAGGTATTGAGTGATCGCCGTGCACTCTGCAATGAGTGTTCCGTCATTCAGCTCCAGCACTGGAAGTGTTCCGGAATAGTTGATGGCCAGAAACGCTGGTTGTTTGTGTTCGCCTTTCCACAGATTGACCGATTTGAATTCAACCCTTGAAAGCAGTCCTTTCTCTGCCAGCGCGATTCTTACGCGAGCGGGGTAGGGGCCATCAAACCAGTCATGAATGGTCATGAGGGGGACTGAGGTGTTATCGAGTTGCGAGTCTGCGAATGTCATTATCAAATACCTGCCTGTCAGTTGGTAGGTAAAGACTGGTCCTTTGTCTCTTTCTTGTCAATCCCCTACCTGTCAGTTGGCAGGTGGCCGCGCAGTGAGTAGAATTCGCAACTATCAGACAAGTTGAGGAGTCGAGCGTGAGTGAAAATGCGCGGGAGGCCATATTGGCGGCTGCGAAAGCGGCTGCTCAGGTGCATGGCTACAGCGGAATCAATTTCCGCAATATCGGCGAGGCGGTAGGGATCAAGAACGCCAGCATCTATTACCACTTCCCGAGCAAGGCAGACCTCGGCGCTGCGGTGGCGAGACGCTATTGGCAGGACACCGCAGCTGTGCTGGACGCATTACGTGATCCAGATCCCAGCCGTAGCCTGCAGCACTATCCTTCAATATTTCGAACATCGCTGGAGCATGCCAACCGACTTTGCATGGCCAGCTTCATGGCTGCTGAGTACGAAGACCTGCCCGAAGAGGTCAAGGTTGAAGTAAAGGCGTTTGCAGATACAAACGTGGCCTGGCTGACCGATGTCCTGATTGACGCAGGACTGGGCGATTCAGCCAGCTGTGAGCGACGCGCCCGTTCCATCTACACCGCCGTTGCCGGTGCGCAACTGATGGCCCGCACACGCTGTGATATCGGTTTGTTCGACGAGCTGATACTTACTTATCAGGAGACGGGACTGATTCCGGTGCGGCAGATCCAGGCGTCCAGATGATGCGTTGAATTGAAAGCGGTGCAAACGAGGTGCGCAGAAACAATAAAACCGCACAAAGGTGCGGTTTTATCGAGGTTTCAGCAACTACCCAATGTCTTAAGAAGCGCCTGAAGCCAGGTATTTAAATCAGACGTTAAACCTGAAATGCATCACGTCACCGTCTTTGACGACATATTCTTTGCCTTCCAGACGCCATTTACCCGCTTCCTTGGCACCTGACTCGCCCTTGAACTGGATGAAGTCGTCGTAGGCCACCACTTCGGCACGGATGAAGCCTTTTTCGAAGTCGGTGTGGATGACACCTGCGGCCTGTGGTGCGGTGGCACCGACGCGGACGGTCCAGGCGCGGACTTCTTCGACGCCTGCGGTGAAGTAGGTCTGCAGGTGGAGCATTTCGTAGCCTGCGCGAATGACGCGGTTCAGGCCGGGTTCTTCGAGGCCTAGAGCTTCGAGGAACATGTCTTTTTCTTCGCCGTCATCCAGCTCGGCGATTTCGGCTTCGATCTTGTTGCAGACCGGCACCAGCATTGCGCCTTCTTCTTCAGCGATGGCGCGGACCACGTCCAGCAGGGGGTTGTTCTCGAAACCGTCTTCGGCAACGTTGGCGATGTACATGACCGGCTTGGTGGTCAGCAGGTGGAAGCCACGAATGATGACTTTCTCGTCATTGCTCATGCTCTTCATCAGGCTGCGTGCTGGCTTGCCTTCGCTGAAGTGGGCGATCAGTTGTTCAAGCAGGCCTTTCTGGACCACTGCGTCCTTGTCACCGCCCTTGGCATTGCGCGTGACCTTTTGCAGTTGCTTCTCGCAGCTGTCGAGGTCAGCGAAGATCAGTTCCAGATCAATGATCTCGATGTCGCGCTTGGGGTCGACGCTGTTGGAGACGTGAATCACGTTCTCGTCTTCAAAGCAGCGCACCACGTGAGCGATGGCGTCGGTCTCGCGGATGTTGGCGAGGAACTTGTTGCCCAGGCCTTCGCCTTTCGAGGCACCTGCCACCAGACCGGCGATGTCGACGAACTCCATGGTGGTCGGGAGGATGCGTTTCGGGTTGACGATGGCTGCCAGGGCCGCCAGGCGCGGGTCAGGCATCGGCACGATGCCGCTGTTCGGTTCAATGGTGCAGAAGGGGAAGTTCTCGGCCGCAATACCAGATTTGGTCAGGGCGTTGAACAGGGTGGACTTGCCGACGTTAGGCAGGCCGACGATGCCGCAATTGAATCCCATGGTGTTTCCCCTCGAGTGATGTCAGGCCTTCTGGCTGTGCAGGTTTTTCATCGCCCGGTTCCATTCACCGGCGAAGATATCCGGCAGCACGCCGAGGGCAAAGTCGATACTGGCGTCCAGTTTTTCCTGTTCGGCGCGTGGCGCACGACCCAGGACAAAGCCGGATACCTTGCTGGCATCGCCCGGGTGGCCGATGCCAAGCCGCAAGCGATGAAATGTGTTCTGGTTGCCGAGCTGCGCGATGATGTCGCGCAGGCCGTTATGACCGCCATGGCCGCCGCCCACTTTGAGTTTGGCAACGCCCGGAGGCAGGTCCAGTTCGTCATGCGCCACCAGAATCGACTCAACCGGAATACGGTAGAAACCGGCGAGTGCCGCGACGGCCTGGCCGCTGCGGTTCATGTAGGTGGTGGGAATCAGCAGACGAACATCCTGACCCTGATGCGTAAAACGCCCGGTCAGGCCAAAGAATTTGCGCTCGGGAACGAGATTGACTCGCTGCGCCGCAGCAATACGCTCAACAAAAAAAGCCCCTGCGTTATGCCGGGTCTGTTCGTATTCAGCGCCTGGATTTCCCAGGCCAACGATCAGTTGTATGGCGGTCACGACAGGGGCTCTTCCTTTGGAGTTGAGGGTTAAACCGCTGACGAAAGCGGCAATGTGGGCGAAAACTGCTCATTTACCATGATGTAAACTCAGCGATCTCGCCCGCTTTGCCTGCTATCGCTCGCGATGTTTCCTGAGCAACTCCGACGTTACCAAGTAATGAATTACTCGGCTGCGCCTTCTTCACCTTCTTCTGCTTCGTCTTTGACGATGCGCGGTGCGTGGACGTTGGCGATTGCCAGGTCAGTACCGTGTGCCAAGGCAACGAACTCGACGCCTTTAGGTGCTTTCAGCTCGGACAGGTGAACGTTGTCGCCCACTTCCAGCGCGCCCAGATCAACTTCGATGAACTCAGGCAGGTCTTTAGGCAGGCAGGTCACTTCCAGTTCAGTGGTAGTGTGCGAGATCTCGCCGCCTTTCTTGACTGGAGCTTCTTCGTTCAGGAAGTGGATCGGCACGATTGCGGTCAGTTTCTGGCCGGCAATAACGCGCACGAAGTCAGCGTGCATCACGTGGCCTTTGGCCGGGTGACGTTGCAGCGCCTTGATGATGACGTTTTGCTTCTTGCCACCAATGTTCAGCTCGATGATGTGGCTGTAGGCCGCATCGTTTTCGAGCAGTTTGGAAACTTCCTTGGCCAGCATGCTGATGGACTCAGGGGCTTTGTCGCCACCGTAGACTACAGCTGGAACCAGGCTGGCGAGACGACGCAGGCGGCGGCTCGCACCTTTCCCCAGGTCGGAACGCTGTTCTGCATTCAGGGTAAATTCGTTCATGTTGTATCTCCAAATTAACCACATCCGCCGTTGCGTTTGCGACCAGCGCTCGGGCGGTATGGGNGCCCTGACAGGATGTCAGGGCGGGGCGCTTTTCGTCTGCGTGATGTCAGTTAACGGAACATCGCGCTGATCGATTCTTCATTACTGATGCGGCGAACCGCTTCGGCGACTACCGGCGCAATATCCAGTTGACGGATACGGCTGCAGGCTTGTGCTGCTGCGGACAACGGGATGGTGTTGGTCACCACCAGTTCGTCCAGCACGGAATTTTCAATGTTTTCGATCGCCCGACCCGACAGCACAGGGTGTGTGCAGTAGGCGAAGACCTTGGCTGCGCCATGCTCTTTCAGGGCCTTGGCCGCGTGGCACAGGGTGCCGGCGGTGTCGACCATGTCATCGACCAGAATGCAGGTACGCCCTTCGACATCACCGATGATATGCATCACTTCAGAGTGATTGGCTTTCTCACGGCGTTTGTCGATGATACCGAGATCGACGCCCAGGGATTTCGCAACAGCACGCGCACGCACGACGCCGCCGATATCCGGGGAAACGATCATCAGGTTTTCAAAGCGCTGGTCTTCGATGTCATCCACCAGAACGGGGGAGCCGTAGATGTTATCTACCGGAATATCGAAGAACCCCTGGATCTGGTCAGCATGAAGATCAACCGTGAGAACACGGTCGATTCCCACCACGGTGAGCATGTCAGCGACAACTTTCGCGCTGATGGCAACACGTGCGGAGCGCGGACGGCGATCCTGGCGGGCATAACCAAAGTAGGGAATCACAGCAGTGATTCGGGACGCTGAGGAGCGGCGGAAGGCATCAGCCATCACGACCAGTTCCATCAGGTTATCGTTCGTTGGTGCGCAGGTCGGCTGAATGATGAAGACGTCTTTACCGCGGACGTTTTCATTAATCTCAGTGCTGATTTCACCGTCGGAAAATTTTCCGACAGAGACATCACCCAGTGGGATATGCAGCTGACGTACTACACGCCGAGCGAGATCGGGGTTGGCATTCCCCGTAAAGACCATCATCTTGGACACGCGCAGTACCTAGAGGCTGAGGGTAACCTGGATGAGTATAGAAAATGGCAGGGGCGGCTGGATTCGAACCAACGCATGGCAGGATCAAAACCTGCTGCCTTACCGCTTGGCGACGCCCCTGTATTGAATCAATCGAGTGCCTGGCACTCAATTCCTGTTACAGAATTTGCAGCTTGCGATGCAACATCGAGATGTTACTTCCTTTCGCTACGAACCCTGTAAGGGTCTCTGTAAGAAGGGCCGAGACTTTATCAGCTTCAGCTTTGTTTGGGAAGGCCCCAAACACACAACTTCCAGTTCCGGTTAATTTTGCTTCGGTAAAATTACCTAACAAATTCAAAGCGTTACGTACTTCTGAGTAACGCCTCTCTACAACCGCCTTACAGTCATTTCGACTGTTTCCCTTGGGAACGGGGCGCACTTTAATGGGAGGCGTGTCGCGTGTCAACAACGGATCTGAAAAAATTTCTGCTGTACTTACAGCGACTTGCGGAACGAGCACCAAATACCAGGGTTCTTCGGGGTCAACCGGGGTGAGAATTTCCCCGACACCCTCAGCAAATGCGGCGTGTCCACGGACAAAAACCGGTACATCGGCGCCCAGGGTCAGGCCCAGTTGCGCCAGACGATCTTCATCCCAGCCAAGCTGCCATAAATGATTCAGCGCCAGCAGTGTGGTGGCTGCATCCGAGCTGCCGCCGCCGATGCCGCCGCCCATGGGCAAGCGTTTTTCCAGCCAGATATCCATGCCCAGTGTGCAACCGGACTGTTTTTGCAGCGCGCGGGCGGCTTTGACGATCAGGTTGCTGTCATGCGGGACGCCGGGGACATCGGTCTGCAGGCGAATCTCGCCGTCCTGGCGAACGGTAAAGCCCAGTTCGTCACCGTAATCGAGAAACTGAAACAGGGTTTGCAACTCATGGTAGCCGTCCGGACGGCGTCCCAGAATGTGCAGCATCAGGTTCAGCTTTGCCGGAGCAGGCAAAACCAGCTGGGCCTTGGCCATATCCTGTAATGCAGTCATGGTCATTGCCCCAGTTTGCGAGGCTGCCAGTCCTTGATGACCAGCGTGACATCGAGGTCCTGACCGTGCAGCTTGACGCGTTCGGGCAGCCAGTAGCCATTCTGTTCGACATAACTGAGGTATTCCACCTGCCAGCCGTCCTGTTCAAGGCTGGCCAGACGGCTGTCACCGTCGAGTGTCACGCTACTTTTGCTGTCCGGTGCCGGCAAGCCACGCACCCACCATACGAGGTGGGAAACCGGCAGTTTCCAGCCCAGTTGGTCCTGAAGCAGTGTTTCCGGCGTCGTGGCTTCGTAGTGGCCCTGATTGGCGACTTCAAGCGCGACAGCGCCAGGCCTGCCGGTCAGTCGTGCTGCGCCGCGGCCGAGCGGACCGGACAAGCGGATATCGTAGTAATCCTGGCGCTGCAGCCAGAACAGGGTGCCGCTGCCGGAGTCCTTCGGCGCACGAATACCGACCTTGCCGTTGATCTGCCAGCCATCAAGGCTGCTCAGTTGCTGTTTGTGTTCGCGCCATTGCGCGGGGTCGCCCTTGCCCTGAACGGCTTCGCGGGAAGTGAGACCGGCACAGCCGGTGAGCAGGGCGATGAGGCTGAATACGATTACGTGGCGCAAAAACATAACGTCAAAGGGTCTCTGAACCGGTCAAGCGTCGCAGTGTGCTGCGCAGGACGGTGCTGTCGGGTTGTTGTTCCAGGGCCTTGGCCCATACTTTCCGGGCTTCGCGCTGTTCGCCTTTGGCCCAGAGTACTTCGCCCAGATGTGCGGCTACTTCGTGGTCGGGGAAGCGTTCGAGCGCCTGACGCAGGTAGCGTTCGGCGTCGTCCAGATTGCCCATGCGGTAATTCACCCAGCCAAGGCTGTCGAGAACCGCCGGATCGTCGGGGCTGATCTGATGGGCTTTCTCGATCAGTTCGCGGGCTTCGGCGTAACGCGTGGTGCGATCGGAAAGGGTGTAGCCCAGCGCATTCAGCGCCATGGCGTTTTCCGGCTCGCGCTTGATGATGCTACGCAAGTCTTTTTCCATCTGCGCCAGATCATTGCGCTTTTCAGCCAGCATGGCGCGGGTATAGAGCAGGTTGGCGTCGTCCGGGTACTGCTTGAGCGCCGTGTTCAGCACCTGCCAGCCGCGATCCAGTTGATCATTGCTGGTCAGGGTTTCGGCTTCGATCAGGTAGAGCTGAATGGCGTAATCGGGCTCTTCGGCACGTGCTTCAGCCAGGCGTTTGGCAGCTTCTGCGCCGTTGCCATTGCTGACCAGAATATCGGCCTGGCGCAATTGAGCCGCCAGGAAGTCCGGGCCCGGTCCGACCTGAGCGTATTCGTTGAGCGCGCTTTGCGGGTCCTCGCGCTCTTCGTGGATGCGGCCCAGATTCAAATGCGCTGAATCGACGTGTGCACCACGGGCGATCAGTTCTTCCAGGTAGCCAGCCGCTTCGTCCCAGGCCTTGGCTTCAAGGCACACCAGAGCCAGCGAGAAGCGCAGTTCGTCATCGTCCGGATATTGCTGCAAAAGAGCGGAAAACTGCACTTTGGCGTCTTCCATACGGTTTTGCTCAACGAGCATGCGCGCATACGTCAGGCGCAGGCGTTTGTCGTCCGGGTATTTCTTGATGCTTTTCTCAAGCAGGGGCACCGCTTCCTTGCCCCGGTTCATGCTTTGCAGCAAACGGGCATGCAGCAGGATGGGCGCGATTTCACCTTCTTTGGGCGGGTTGTCTTCCAGCAGCTTCAACGACTGTTCGGCGTCGCCATTCTGCTGAAGCAACAGCGCCTTGCCGAAAATCAGCTGGCTGTTGTTCGGGTATTTGCCCAGCAACCGATCAAAACTTTTGAGCAGACCGTTGCGGGTGTCCGGATCGGTTTCGGCTGCAGACAGGGCCAGAAAGTCGAAGTGCGTGTCGCCCTGACCCTGCAGGACTCTCTCCATGTACACCAGAGAATCGTCGTAACGTCCCGCGCGCGCCAGTTGAATGGCTGCGGCGCGTTGCGCTTCAAGGTCGGTCGGTGCGTTTCTTGCCCAGATCAGCGCGGTTTCCAGTGCAGACTGATCAGCGCCCATGTATTCGGCGATCTGATAGGCGCGTTCGGAGACCCCCGGGTCCTGAGTCTTGATCGCCTGGGTAACGTAGTTATCCAGGGCGATGTCGAAGCGGTTGCGCTGGCCGGCCAGCTCCGCGCTCAACAGGCTGACCAGGGTGTCCTGAGTGAACGAACCATAGACCTTCGGCTTGGCTTCAGGCGCGGGAGGGGCGTCTTTCTGAGCGGGCACGGGCTGTGACGAGGCGGGGGCCATTGACTGGCAGCCGCCTAGAAAGGCAAGAGCAAGGAACAACGCGGAGGATCTATTCATATATAAGAAGGGCGGCTTACCTGCGGTGGGAGCATCATGACACAAGGCTGTTGGCAAAACCCACAGCCGTCGGAAAAACTGATGCAATGCGTGTGTTTGCAGTGTCGCGAGCCTGAAAACGCAGGCTGTGACGATCGATTGTAGTGGGACAATAATATGTGGTGGTTGTTCTGAGCTTATTGAAGTAGGACAATTACCGGCTTCATGTCACCACCTGCGACCCTGAATGGCCTTCCTTGCACTCGGTATCAATCATAAGACCGCCTCGGTCGACGTTCGCGAGCGCGTGGCATTTACCCCGGAACAGTTGGTGGAGGCGTTGCAGCAGCTTTGCCACCTGACCGAAAGTCGCGAGGCTGCGATCCTTTCAACCTGTAATCGCAGCGAGTTGTACATCGAGCACGAGCATCTCGGTGCGGACAGCATTCTTGCCTGGCTCGCCAATTACCATCACCTCAGCCTGGAAGAACTGCGCGCCAGCGCTTACGTCCATGAGGACGATGCTGCCGTGCGGCACATGATGCGTGTCGCCTCGGGGCTCGACTCCCTGGTGCTCGGCGAGCCGCAGATTCTCGGCCAGATGAAGTCTGCGTATGCCGTTGCGCGCGAGGCCGGAACGGTCGGGCCGTTACTGGGACGTCTGTTTCAGGCCACGTTCAGCGCTGCCAAACAGGTGCGTACAGACACTGCAATTGGTGAAAACCCGGTGTCCGTGGCCTTCGCCGCGGTCAGTCTGGCCAAACAGATTTTCAGTGACCTGCAACGCAGTCAGGCCTTGTTGATCGGTGCGGGCGAGACCATCACGCTGGTCGCCCGGCATCTGCATGATCTGGGCGTCAAGCGTATCGTGGTTGCCAACCGTACGCTGGAGCGCGCCAGCATGCTGGCTGCCGAGTTCGGTGCCCATGCGGTGTTGCTGTCGGATATCCCGGCCGAGCTGGTCAACAGCGATATCGTGATCAGTTCCACCGCCAGCCAGTTGCCGATCCTGGGCAAGGGGGCCGTGGAAAGTGCGCTGAAACTGCGCAAACACAAACCCATTTTCATGGTCGATATTGCCGTACCGCGGGATATCGAGCCTGAAGTCGGCGAACTGGACGACGTTTACCTCTACAGCGTTGATGATCTGCACGAAGTGGTGGCAGAAAATCTCAAGAGTCGCCAGGGGGCCGCACTGGTTGCCGAGCAACTGGTCAGCGTGGGTGCCGAAGACTTCATGTCGCGGCTGCGCGAACTGGCGGCGGTCGATGTGTTGCGCGCCTATCGTCAGCAAAGCGAACGGCTGCGTGACGAAGAACTGAGCAAGGCGCAACGTATGCTGGCCAACGGCAGTAATGCCGAGGACGTATTGATCCAGCTGGCACGCGGCCTGACCAACAAATTGCTGCACGCACCCAGCGTGCAGCTCAAGAAGCTGTCTGCCGAAGGTCGCGTCGATGCGCTGGCCATGGCCCAGGAACTTTTTGCCCTCGGTGAGGGCTCGACGGATAAAACCCCGCAATGAAAGCTTCACTGCTCAATAAGCTGGATGTCCTCAGCGACCGTTTCGAGGAACTGACCGCGCTGCTCGGCGATGCCGAAGTCATCAGCGATCAGACACGCTTTCGCGCCTATTCCCGTGAGTACGCCGAAGTGGAGCCGGTCGTTGCGCTCTACCAACAGCTGATCAGGGTGCAGGGTGATCTGGAGGGCGCGCAGGCGCTGCTCAAGGACAGCGACCCGGACATGCGCGAAATGGCCGTCGAGGAAGTTCGCGAAACCAAGCAGCAACTGGTCGAGCTGGAAGCGCAATTGCAGCGCATGCTGTTGCCCAAGGACCCGAACGACGGTCGTAACGTGTTTCTGGAAATCCGCGCGGGCACCGGCGGCGATGAAGCGGCGATCTTCTCCGGCGACCTGTTCCGCATGTACTCGCGTTACGCCGAGCGGCGTGGCTGGCGGGTCGAGATTCTGTCCGAAAACGAAGGCGAGCATGGCGGCTACAAGGAAGTCATCGCGCGTGTCGAGGGTGACAGCGTCTATGGCAAGCTGAAATTCGAGTCCGGCGCGCACCGTGTGCAGCGCGTGCCCGAGACCGAATCCCAGGGCCGTATTCATACCTCTGCCTGTACGGTGGCGGTGTTGCCGGAGCCTGACGAGCAGCAGGCGATCGAGATCAACCCTGCCGACCTGCGTGTCGACACCTATCGCTCCTCAGGGGCCGGCGGTCAGCACGTCAACAAAACCGATTCGGCGATCCGCATTACCCACTTGCCATCGGGTATTGTCGTCGAGTGCCAGGAAGAGCGTTCGCAGCACAAGAACAGAGCCCGGGCGATGTCCTGGCTGTCTGCCAAACTGAATGATCAGCAGACCAGCGCGGCGGCCAACGCCATCGCCAGCGAGCGCAAGCTGCTCGTGGGGTCGGGTGATCGTTCCGAGCGCATTCGTACGTATAATTTCCCTCAAGGGCGAGTGACGGATCACCGCGTGAACCTGACTCTGTATTCGCTGGATGAAGTTCTGGCGGGCGGGGTCGATGCAGTGATAGAGCCGCTACTCGCTGAATATCAGGCTGATCAACTTGCGGCACTGGGTGAGTAAATGACCATCATCGCAAGTTTGTTAAGAAGCGCCGAGCTTCCCGATTCACCGACTGCGCGGCTCGACATAGAGCTGCTGCTGGCGGCAGCGCTGGGCAAACCGCGCAGCTTTCTGCACACCTGGCCTGAGCGCATCGTCAGCACCGAGGCTGCGCTGGCCTTTGCAGGTTATTTGCAGCGTCGACGCACGGGCGAACCGGTGGCTTACATTCTCGGTCAGCAAGGTTTCTGGAAGCTTGATCTGGAAGTAGCGCCGCATACCTTGATCCCGCGGCCAGAGACCGAAATGCTGGTCGAGGCAGCGCTGGAACTGGTGCCTGCGTTCGCGCCCGCCAAGGTGCTTGACCTGGGCACCGGCACTGGGGCGATTGCGCTGGCGCTGGCCAACGATCGCCAACAATGGAAAGTCACAGCGGTCGACCGTGTGCCTGAAGCGGTGGCGCTGGCCGAACGCAACCGCCAGCGTCTGCAACTGGATAACGCCCAAGTGCTCAACAGCCACTGGTTCAGTGCTCTGGAAGGGCAGCAGTTTGATCTGATCATCAGTAACCCGCCGTACATCGCCGACGCTGATCCGCATCTGTCGGCCGGTGACGTGCGTTTCGAGCCGAGCAGTGCGTTGACTGCCGGTTCCGACGGGCTGGACGATTTGCGCACGATCATTGCCGACGCGCCGGCGCACCTCAGCGCCGATGGCTGGCTGCTGCTTGAGCACGGCTACGATCAAGGCCCAGCGGTGCGCGAACTGTTGATTCGTAATGGTTTCGAGCGCATCCAGACCCGCCGTGATCTGGGTGAACACGAGCGCATCACGTTCGGATGCAAGCCGTGCTGAGTGATCAGGAGCTGCTGCGCTACAGTCGCCAGATTCTGCTGCAACATGTTGATATCGACGGCCAGCTGCGCCTCAAGCAAAGTCGTGCGCTTGTCGTCGGCGTCGGCGGGCTTGGTTCGCCGGTGGCCCTTTATCTGGCCGCGGCAGGGGTCGGTGAACTGCATCTGGCGGATTTTGATCACGTCGACCTGACCAACCTGCAACGTCAGATTATCCACGACACTCATAGCATCGGGCAGGCCAAGGTAGACTCGGCTCTGGCCCGGCTCAAGGCGATCAATCCCGAGATCACTCTTGTCGCTCACCGCTCAGCGCTGGATACCGACTCACTGGAGGCGGCGGTACAGGCTGTCGATCTGGTGCTGGACTGCTCGGATAATTTCGCCACCCGCGAAGCGGTCAATGCCGCCTGTTTCGCTGCTGGCAAACCATTGGTCAGCGGTGCGGCCATTCGGCTTGAAGGGCAGTTGTCGGTGTTTGACCCGCGTCGTGCCGACAGTCCTTGTTACCACTGCCTGTACGGTCACGGCAGCGAAGCCGAACTGACCTGCAGCGAGGCCGGCGTCATCGGCCCGCTGGTTGGCCTGGTTGGCAGCCTGCAAGCGCTGGAAGCCTTGAAGCTGCTGGCCGGTTTTGGCGAGCCAATGGTCGGGCGACTGTTATTGATTGACGCCTTGAGTACCCGTTTCCGTGAACTGAAAGTCAAGCGCGACCCGGCGTGCAGCGTTTGCAGTGCAGCAAGCGGGCAGGACGAACATGCCTGACATGCAGATGAGCTACGCCAGCGATGCGCCTGTCGCAATCTTCGATTCCGGGGTCGGTGGCCTTTCAGTGCTCAATGAAATCCGCCAGTTGCTGCCCAGCGAGTCACTGCTGTATCTGGCAGACTGCGGGCATATTCCGTATGGCGAAAAGACCCCTGAATTCATCACCGAGCGGTGCCTGACAATTGCCGGGTTCTTCCGCGAGCAGGGTGCCAAGGCATTGGTCGTCGCATGTAATACGGCGACGGCTGCGGGCGTGGCGCACATTCGTCAACGCTACCCGGACTGGCCGATTGTGGGCATGGAGCCTGCTGTCAAACCTGCTGCCGAGGCCACTCGCGGCGGCGTTGTCGGCGTGCTGGCGACTACCGGAACGCTACAAAGCGCCCGCTTTGCGGCGTTGCTGGACCGTTTTGCCAGCGATGTACGTGTGGTCACCCAGCCGTGCCCAGGGCTGGTCGAACTGATCGAAACCGGCGATCTGGTCAGTCCGCAAATCTGTCAATTGCTGCAGCATTATGTCGAGCCGCTGCTGGCAGCGCGCTGTGACACCATCATTCTCGGCTGTACTCACTACCCGTTTCTCAAGCCTTTGCTACGGGAAATGCTTCCCGAGTCGGTCACCCTGATCGACACCGGGGCTGCGGTAGCGCGTCAGTTGCAGCGTCTTTTGTCGCGTTCCAGCCTTCTTGCCACTGGCACCGCGCGAGAGACTATGTATTGGTCTAGTGACATACCGGACAATTTCAGAAAAATCCTACCTTTTTTGTCGCAAAATCCTGGCAATGTGAGAAGCTTCCGTTTGTAAAAAAAACGTGAAAAAAGGCGCTTTTCGGGTGAACTAACCTCACCTCGCTGGCTTCTATAAAAGCGGCTGATGAATTTCAACACTTTCATACAATTTTATATATTTAGGACGTTTCTCATGAAGAGACTCTTTTGCCTGGCCGTGATTTCGGCCGCTTTGGCAGGGCAAGCTTCAATGGCGCAAGCCGACGGTGTTGAGTTTTCGGTCGGGCAGACCGGTGAGTCGACCATGACCTATCGTCTGGGCGTGCAGTTTGATTGGGATAAAACCTGGCTGCAAAGTGACATTGGCCGTCTGACCGGTTACTGGGACGGCGCTTACACCTACTGGGATGGCAAGGACTACAAGGATAACCACAGCCTGTCGTTCTCCCCGGTTCTGGTCTACGAGTTCGGCAACGGCAACGTCAAGCCTTACGTAGAGGCCGGTATCGGCGTCTCGGTGTTCTCGAACACCCAGGTTGAAGATCGCAAGTTCGGTTCTGCCTTCAACTTCGAAGACCGCATCGGTTTCGGTCTGCGCTTCGCGGGCGGGCATGAAGTCGGCATCCGCGCGACTCACTATTCCAACGCCGGCATCAAAGAGCCGAACGACGGTATAGAAAGCTACGCACTGCACTACAAGATGCCGTTCTGATTTGACTGGCATTCGTGCCAACGCTTCGCTGCAGCACAACGTAATGCCCTGCCCAAAGCCATTGCGCATAAAATGCTTTTTTATCGCGATGGCACTGACAACGCAGAGTGCGACGTTAGTGACGGCTGAGTCCTGACGCTGATCCGGGGGATGCGAGGCAGGACGCCGAGCAAGCCGCACCGGGCCAAGGATGGCCCGTTGCGGCGGCCCCCGGATCAGTGACAGGGCGAAGGAACCCGACGAAGTCGGGCCGGAAACAGGAGCGAAAGGCTTTGGTTACTTTGGCCCCATCAAAGTAACTCGCCGAGGGGCGAAAAGGTGACCTGAGTCGAACCTCAATCCACCTGAAGTCGCAGAACTGGTGGGTGACGCGGAGCGTCACGAACTGCATTACCACGCGGAGCGTGGGAACGATAATGAACGTCAAGTCAGCAGTATTTATTACAGATAAGCCGTCGCAATCCCTTTGCGTTCGTTCAGGCAGTCTTCTGCTCCGGCTTCGAACTCACGGCAGATCAGCGGGCGTTTCTCGTAGATCGTGCACATCATGGTGTTGCGATCCAGTGCCGCACACCAGCCGTCGTCCAGACGCAACATGACCTCGCCACCCCACTCGTCGGTATCAATGTAGCGCTCAGGCACGCCCGTGTCGGTGATGAGCATCACCTCCAGCTGGCAACAGCAGGCTGCGCAGGTCGAGCAGGTGACTTCCGTTTCGCTTTGAATGTCTGCGAGCGGAATGAGTGTAGCGTTCAGAGCGTTTCTCCCGATTGTCTGGCTGCGCGTGCTGCCAGCCATTGCAGCAGGGGAAATACACCCGCCCAGACCAGCCCCAGCACCAGCATGCCAGGCCACACTCCGAGGGGAAGGTGGACCTGAGCCAGTTGTGAGCCGGCATAGTACGACATCGGGCCGCCAATAGCGCCCAGCACGGCGGCGCGCCATAGCGGCTTTGCGGTCCACGCCAGACAATGATTGAGCGTGGTGCCCAGCACCGCCCACAATAACGCCAGCCACAGCGGCAGCAGGTAGCCGCCGCTGCCAAAGTCGAAAACGCCGAGTGTCATCAAGGCGCTGTCGAGCACGATACCGATCAATGTAACCGTCAGGATCAGCCGGCCTTCCGCTGCCCATGAGCTGGTCCACAGAAAATGCACCGCCAGCACGCCGACTGCAATCAGCAGCCAGTAACTGTTACCGCCCAATACGCAGGCGAACCAGCCGACCTGAAAGAGCAGCGCGTTGGCGATTGATTTAAGCATTGAAGCGCCCAAGCAAGGGTTCGCGCAGGGCATCAGGCTTGGCCAGAAGTAGCTGCGCCGTACCGATGGTCCGTTCCAGAAAGCCGCCTTCGCAGTAGCACAGGTAGAACTCCCACAGACGCAGGAAGTGTTCGTCGTAACCCAGTTCTGCCAGTTTGCCGTGGGCGTGTTTGAAGTTGTCGTGCCACAGGCGCAGCGTGCGCGCGTAGTGCAGGCCGAAATCTTCCATGTGCAGCAGGTTCATGTCGGTATCGCTGCCGACAATGTCCAGCATTTTCGCCACCGAGGGCAGGGCACCACCGGGGAAGATGTAACGCTGGATGAAGTCCACATTGCGTTTGGCCTGAGCATAACGCTGCTCGCGGATGGTGATCGCCTGCAGCAGCATCATGCCGTTGCTTTTGAGCAGGTTCGCGCATTGCTTGAAGTACGTCGGCAGAAAACGATGGCCGACCGCTTCGATCATCTCGATGGACACCAGCTTGTCATATTCGCCGGTCAGGTCCCGGTAGTCGGTCAGCAGCAGCGTGACGCGTTCCTGCAGGCCCAGTTTGATCAGGCGTTGTTCGGTGTAGGCGAACTGTTCTCTGGACAGGGTCGTGGTAGTCACCCGGCAGCCGTAATGCTGCGCAGCATAGATAGCCATGCTGCCCCAGCCTGTGCCGATTTCCAGCAGGTGATCTTCAGGTTTCAGGGCCAGCTTCTGACAGATGCGTTCCAGTTTATTCAACTGCGCCTGTTCCAGCGTGTCATCTTCGCTGAGGAACTGTGCGGCGGAATACATCATCGTCGAGTCGAGAAATTGCTCGAACAGCGTGTTGCCCAGGTCATAATGAGCGGCGATGTTTTTCTGCGAGCCTTCGCGCGTATTGCGATTGAGCCAGTGCAGGGCGTGAATGAACGGGCGGGTCAGGCGAGCCACGCCGCCTTCCATTGCATCCAGCACATCCAGATTGCTGACAAACACCCGGACTACCGCTGTCAGGTCCGGAGTGGTCCAGTAGCCGTGAATAAACGCCTCGCCAGCGCCGATGGAGCCGTTGCTGGCAACCATGCCCCAGGCTGCGGAATCGAGAATATGAATTTCCGCCTGAATCAACGCGCCGGTCTTGCCGAACACATGGCGCTCTCCCGAATCGATAACCACCAACTGGCCATTGCGCAGGCCTGCGAGTTGTCGCAGCACACCTCGGCGCAGGATATTGGCCGTCAGACCATTGGTGCCCAGATTGGCAGAAAAACTACTGCTACTGCTTTTCATGGCGTGAGTCCTTGGTTTGAGCGGCGGCAGCACGGTACTCACCGTCGGCGGCCTGATGAGAAAAAATGGGGATGCGCTTGACCAGCAGGCGCATCGCCTGCCAATAAATCGCCAAACATGTTTTGGCGGTCATCCACGGGTAAGTGATCAGGTAACGATGCAGCGTCTGGCGGCTGAGGTTCTGACGGGTCAGGTTGAGCGTGGCGTCGAACATTTTCAGCTCGCCTTGCCAGTCAGCCATGTGCACACCAATCCGCTCGGCGGGCTGGCTGAAACTCATGCGGTATTCAAGGTCGCGCGGCAAAAACGGTGAAACGTGAAAGGCCTTGGCCACTGCGAAATACTGATGCCCTTCACCTGTCGCGGGCAGCACATAGCTGTAGCGTTCGCCCCACGGTGTGTTGGTGACTTCACAGAGAATGCCTGCCAGTGTGCCGTCTGCCTCATGGCAGTAGAAAAAGCTTACCGGATTGAACGACAAGCCCCAGCTGCGTGCCTGGGTCAGCAGGCAGACGCGACCTGATGGTATGCGGCCCAGCGCTTTGCCAACCTGCTCGCGGACCGCCTCTATCAGGCTCATGCCTTGCCCGGTCAGTGCTGGCAGGTAGTCACGTTCGCGGAACGAGAAGGGCGCGAAACGCTTGCTGCCAGCCAGCGGCGAAAGCCCCAGCACGCTGTCCTGTTCATCCAGATCCAGATAGAGCAGGCCTATCCGATAGGTGAACTCATGGGCACGCGGCGCAAACCGCCGGTGGCTGATCCAGCCACTGTAGAGCGCACTGTTCAAAGCGTTTCACCAAACGCCTGGGCGACACGCAAGCCGCTGACCACGCCGTCTTCGTGAAAACCGTTGGCCCAGTACGCGCCGCAGTACCAGGTGTGGTCGACGCCATTGATTTCTTCCCAGCGCGCCTGCGCAGCGATTGCACCAAGGCTGTATTGCGGGTGCGCGTAACGGTAGCGGCCGAGGATTTTGGCCGGGTCGATGGCGGCGGTCTGGTTGAGGCTGACGCAGAAGGTTGTGTCGCTGTCGATCCCTTGCAGGATGTTCATGTCATAAGTGACGGCTGCCGATTGCTGTTCGCTGCCGCCCAGCCGGTAGTTCCAGCTGGCCCATGCCAGTTTGCGCTCGGGCAGCAGTCGTGTATCGGTGTGCAGCACCACGTCGTTTTCGGCATAGCGCAGCGCGCCGAGCACCGACTGCTCGGCACTTGACGGCTCAGCCAGCAGGGCCAGGGCCTGATCGCTGTGGCAGGCAAACACGACTTTGTCGAAGCGTTCGCTGCCCATGGCGCTGTGCAGCGTCACACCGTCACTGTCGCGCTCGACCCGTGTGACCGGGCATGACAGACGAATCCGCTCGCGGAACGACGCCGTCAACGGTTCGACATAACTTCTGGAGCCACCTTCGATCACGCACCATTGCGGCCGATGGGTGACCGAGAGCAGGCCGTGGTTCTTGAAAAAGCGCACGAAGAACTGCAGGGGAAAGCCGAGCATGTCGGCCAGCGACATCGACCAGATGGCTGCGCCCATGGGCACGATGTAATGATCGATGAAGCGCTGCCCGTAGCCGCCGCTCTTCAGATACTCGCCCAACGTGGTGTCGGCCGCGATACGCTGGTTTTCCAGGTCATCGACCGATTGACGATTGAAACGCAGGATATCGCGCAGCATGCCCCAGAACCTGGGTGACAGCAGGTTGCTACGCTGTGCGAACAGACTGTTGAGGTTGTTGCCGTTGTATTCCACGCCGGTGCGCGGGTCGTGCACCGAAAAGCTCATTTCGGCGGGCTTGAAGCCAACACCCAGCTGGCTCAGCAAGCGAATGAAATTGGGGTAGGTCCAGTCGTTGAAGACAATGAAACCGGTGTCAATGGCGTAAGCCCGGCCTTCGACCTGCACGTCCACCGTATGAGTGTGCCCGCCGATCCAGTCGGAGGACTCAAACACTGTCACCTCATGCGCGCGGTTGAGCAGGTAGGCACTGGTCAGGCCAGCGATCCCGCTACCAATGACGGCGATTTTCATTGCGCATCCTTATTCGACGACTCGGTCCGCGCCATGCGTTTGCCGAGGGCAAGTCTGGCGCGTGCCGGGAGCATTGCCAGCGCGCGCATGCTGAAAATGAACAGCGTCGGGAAGGCGATATCCAGTGGGCGTTTGTTGCGCCCCAGTTTGCTGGCGATATGTTTGGCGGCCTTCTCGACAGGCCAGCGCATCGGCATGGGGAAATCATTTTTCTGCGTCAGGGGCGTGTCGACGAATCCGGGGCTTACCACTGTCACGTCGATGTTCTCGCTGGCCAGATCCAGACGCAGCGCTTCAAACAGATAACGCAGGCCGGCCTTCGACGCGCCATAGGCTTCTGCGCGAGGTAGCGCCAGGTAGGTTACCGCACTGGCCACGCCGACCAAGTGCGGCTGATGCCCCTTGCGTAACAGCGGCAGTGCATGCTCGATGCAATAACTGCTGGCCAGCAGGTTGGTGCGCACCACGCGCTCAACCATCGCCGCTTCGAACTGCCGCACGTCGATGTATTCACAGGTCCCCGCGTTGAAGATGGCGGTGTCCAACGCTCCCCATTGCTGCGCGATCAGGTCGGCCATGGCCTTGACCTGCGCAGGCTCGGTGATGTCGCCTGTCACCAGCAGCACCTGCGTCGGGTAAACAGTCGCCAGGTTCTGCAGCGGTTCAAGCGTACGGGCGGTCAACGCCAGCCGATGTCCGGCGTTGAGCAGTTCTTTGGCCAGCGCCAGACCAATGCCGCTGCTTGCTCCGGTCAACCAGATGCGTCGTGCAACAGGAGTGCTCATCCCAACCTCTTCTTCAGCCAATGGATGACTCGACCCATGATGGGCAGATGTTCGTAGAGCAATGCACCGGCATCGAAGTAATCCCGGTGTCGATAAACCTTGTCGTGCCACTTCAGGTGCGAACAGCCTTCTACCTGAATTGTCCGGCCGGCGGCTAGACGCGGATGCGAATAACTCATGGTCCAGACCAGATAGCCCTCGCCGGGGCGAACCTCGTCGAAGGCATGGAAGTCGAAGCGCAGGTCCTGGACGTTGGCGTACAGCTCGCCGAAATAGCGGCGCATGGCGGCAAGGCCGTGGATATCGTGCATCGGGTCGCTGAACGACACGTCGTCGCTATAAAGCTCGGCGACCTGATCAAGGTTGTCCTTGTTCAGCGCGGCAAAACCTTCAGCGAAGCGATGCAGGAAATCAGCCATGTTCGACTCCTGCGGCCGGCTGTCGAGCCGGGAGCGCTTTGAACGCTGCCAGGGCGCGGGCGCGGCTTTTGCTCAGGTCGACGATGGGTTTCGGGTAGTCGGCAGCGCCAAACGGGCCGCCGATGGACGCGGGGTCATGAATCTGCTTTTTGTTCAAATCGGCCAGCTCTGGCAGCCAGTGCTTGATGAACACACCTTCGGGGTCGAAGCGTTCCGACTGCGACAGCGGATTGAAAATACGGAAGTAGGGTGCCGAGTCGGTGCCTGTGGACGAGCTCCACTGCCAGCCGCCGTTGTTGGCAGCCAAGTCACCGTCGATCAGGTGGCGCATGAAAAAGCGCTCGCCCTCGCGCCAGTCGATCAACAGGTTCTTAGTCAGGAACATCGCAACGACCATCCTTAGCCGATTGTGCATCCATCCGGTTTCCAGCAACTGGCGCATTGCTGCGTCAATAATCGGCAGTCCGGTACGCGCCTCTTGCCACGCCAGCAGTTCTTCGGGGGCATCGCGCCACTTCAACGCCTCGGTTTCCGGGCGGAAGGCACGATGACGTGATACACGAGGGTAGCCGACCAGCGTGTGTTTATAAAACTCTCGCCATAATAGCTCGTTGATCCAGGTCACAGTGCCAACGTCGCCGGTTTCGAATTCCCCCTGGTTGCTGCCCAGCGCCGCATGCAGGCACTGGCGCGGCGAAATCACCCCTGCCGCCAGATACGCTGACAGCTGGCTGGTGCCGGGCTTGGCGGGAAAGTCGCGTTCGGTCTTGTAATAACTGATTTGCGCGTCGGCGAAGGTCGCCATGCGCCGTCTGGCTTCGGCCTCGCCTGCTGGCCACAGGTCACGTAATGCTTTCGAGGGCGTGGCAAAGCCCTTGACCTGATCAGGGATCGAATCGCTTTTGATCGACAGTGATTGCTGCGCCTTGGGTGTGCGCACCGGCTGCGGCATGGCCTGGTGCATCCGGTTGTAGCAGACTTTCTTGAACTGGGTGAACACCTGAAAATAATTGCCGGTCTTGGTCAGTATGCTACCCGGCTTGAACAACAGCTGATCAAGGTAGCTGGTGACCTGCACACCGGCTTTTTCCATCGCCTTTTGCACCGCCTGATCACGGCGTGTTTCGTTGATGCCGTATTCCTGATTGAGGTGCAGGCCTTCGACCTTGAACTGTGTGCACAGTGTCGACAGCACTTCAGGTGCCTGATCCCAGGTATCGGCTTCGCGAATCAACAGCGGTACGTTCAGCGCGCCCAGCGCCTTTTCCAGCTCGACCAGATTGCGCAGCCAGAAATCCACCTTGCAGTCAGCGTCGTCGTGGCTGCGCCACTGCGCCGGGCTGAGCAGGTAAACCGCCAGCGTCGGACCGCGCTCCATGGCAGCGGTCAGGGCAGTATTATCGTGAACGCGCAGGTCGCTACGCAGCCAGATCAGTTGCATGAGAAGTCCTTAGATAAGTCCGAGCTTGCCCAGCTCGATCTGCGCGCTGAGTGCGTCGTGGGCAAGGGTCAGTCCAGCTATCTCGCTAGCCTGTACGAGCAGCTCGGCGTTATGGATCTGCACCGTTGGTCCGCTCAGCACCACAGGGCAGGTGATATTGGCCAGTAAACGGGGCAGTTGGGCCACATTCAGGGCTTTGCTGGAGTACAGCAATATGCCACGTGGCTTAAGGTATTCCGCGGCCAGCGCCAGCTCACCGACCGGCAAGGGCCAGTCGAACACCTCGACCGGGCAGTCGGCACTGCTCGCCAGCCAAGCCGCGAGCCACAGGTGTGGTTCCAGCGGCAGATCGGACTGATTGACCAGCAGCAGCGGGCTGCCATTGAGCTGGCGGTTGTTGTGGTAGATCCGTGCGCCAAACTTGCTGCGCAGCCAGGAGTAGAAAAACGTGCGCTCCAGTTGTGCGCCGAACTTGCCTTGCCAGCGCTGCTCCAGTTCGGCCAGCAGCGGCAGCAGCAGCTGTTCACACAACGTGCGCGGCGGGTACAGCGACATGGCCTGATTGAACACGTCATCGACCCGGCGTTCAGCCAGTTCGCCGATCGCCACCAGCAGTGTCTGACGCAAGGCGTCCCAGTCGTTGGTCGGCGGCAGGGCGTCCTGGCGGTTGTCATCGATCAGGCCTTTGACCTGGCTCACGGAAACGCCACGGTTGAGCCAGGTCAGAATCTTCATGACGCGCTGCACATGCTCGTCCGAATAAAGCCGGTGCCCTTTGGCGGTGCGGTGCGGGACGATCAGTCCGTAACGGCGTTCCCAGGCGCGCAAGGTAACGGCGTTGACGCCTGTCTGCCGTGCGACCTCGCGGATAGGCAGCCAGTCGCCCGGCACCTCTGTGTCTGTTTCATTCATGAGTCAAATCGCATTGCGCAGGCTGAGGTTTTCCGGGTGGGGCTGCATGTACACCTGCAGCGCTACATACGGATCCGGATGTTGGCGAAAATGATGCTTGAGCAGGGTCAGCGGCACGATCAAGGGGATGATGCCCTGGTGATACTGGGCGATGACCTGCTGGATTTCCTGCTTGTCCTCACTGGTAATGGTTTGTTTCAAATAACCACACAGGTGCTGCAGAACGTTGGTGTGAGTACTGCGCGTGGCGCACTTTTTCAAGGCAGCCATCAGTTGGCTGAAATACAGCGGCGCGATTTCGTTCGGGTCGGTACGGCCCATGCTGCCAAGCATTTTGCCCAGTGCCTTGTATTGCACCGGGTCGTTGGCCATCAGCTGGTATTTGTAACGCGAGTGAAATTCGGTCAGCGCGCGTCGGGTGACGCCGTCTTTCAATAATTGTTGCCAGGCGGCATAGGCAAACACGCGGGTCACGAAATTTTCCCGCAGCACGGCATCATTCAGACGCCCGTCTTCCTCGACCGGAAGGTTGGGGTGGCGCTCGCAAAAGGCCTGCGCGTAGATACCACGACCGCCGCCGTCTACCGGGGCGCCGTTTTCGCGGTAGACCTTGACTCGCTCCAGGCCGCAGGACGGGGATTTCTGCATGAAAATGTAACCACAGATATCACCCAGCTCATCGGCCATCTGTAAGCCGTAATTGGCGAGCGCCTCGGTAACGTCCAGGTCACGATTGACTGTGCCGAGCGCCTTTGGATTTTCTGCGTCGCCTACCAGCCTGATCGGCTCGCGGGGGATACCCATGCCGATAGCGACTTCGGGGCACGCCTGGACGAAATCGAAATACTTGCTCAGCGCCCGCGTGCACAGATGAGATTCCTTGTGGCCGCCATTGAAGCGAACCTCGGCACCCATCAGGCAGGCACTGATGCCTAGCTTGGGTTTTTCGATTGCGGACATTGGCATCGGTCACCTCTACAGAAGGCTTGTACAGATATTTAGCGCTGTACAACTTGTCTTCATCATAGGGGGATAGGTGTACAAGTCAAATTCTTTGTAGAGGGTTTTGAAGACTGCTCCGAAATGGCCAGAGCCAAAGCTGCGTTCGCACGCATCCCGTGATGCAGAGCACCGCGAACTGCATGCCGGCGCGGAGCATCGGCACGATAATCATCTGAATCCGGGCAAGCCAGCTACTTCCAGCCCATCCGCCACGTATCCGCCTGCTGCAGCACCTGCCACGGCAGGCGCTCGCTGCGCTGGGTCAGCACGGCCTGCAGCTCGATTTCCAGCACGGTGCCTTCTTCGTCCTTGAACAGCTCTGTCACCAGAAAGTGTTTTTCCCGGTTGAGCGGGGTGGCTGCTGTCCATTTCGACAGCAGCAGTTTGCGGGGGTTGATCTGATTCATTGCAGGTGTTCCAGCAGTCGGCGCGCTGCTTCCTGGCCACTCAGCCAGGCGCCTTCGACGCGCCCTGACAGGCACCAGTCGCCACAGACATAAATGCCCAGGTCGGCATCCGATAGCGCGCCCCATTCATGAGAGGTGGCAGGTCGTGCATACAGCCAGCGATGCGCAAGGCTGAACGCCGGCGCGGGCATGGCGCAGTCGATCAATTCCGCAAACGCGCCGTGCAAGTGTTCGATCACCTGTTCTCTGGAGGCGTCCAGGTTCTGTCGGCTCCACTGGCTGGTAGCGTGCAGGACCCAGCTATCAAGCGTGTCGTCGCGCTCGGGTTTGCTGCGGTTGCGGGCCAGCCAGTCAATTGGGCTGTCCTGTACGAAGCAACCCTGCATGGGAGTTTGCAATGGGGTTTCGAAGGCCAGGGCAACTGCCCAGGTCGGATCCATCTTGACGCCTGCCGCCACACTTGCCAGCTTCGGTGCGGCGGCCAGCAGGGCAGTGGCCTGAGGGGCCGGGGTGGCGATGATCACGTGACTGAAAGGGCCATGGTTCTCGCCTTCGGCATCCAGCAGGTTCCAGTGCTGCTCCCCGCGGAACACTTCAGTGATGCGGCACGAGAACGAAACCGGCAGATCGCCGCGCATCGCCCGGGTAATGGCGCTCATGCCAGGCATGCCGACCCAGCGCACTTGCTCGTCCGGCGATGGGCTGAGCCTGCCGCCGTGAAAGTTGTAGAGCAAGGGTGTCCACTCGGCGACGTGGCCTTGGGCCTGCCATTGCTTCACGGCGGTGGCGAAACGTCGGTCACGAGCGGTGAAATATTGTGCGCCCATGTCCAGCGAACCTGCGTCGCTGCGCTTGCTGGACATTCGACCGCCGCTGCCGCGGCTTTTGTCGAAAAGGTGCACCTGATGCCCGGCGGATGTAAGCGCCTGGGCTGCTGAAAGTCCGGCGATACCGGTACCGATGATTGCGATAGGGACAGTCATAGGGGCCTCGTTACCTTGTCTGTACAGACTACGCCGTAGTTAAAACCTGTACAATCTTCTTCTTTGGTATAACTTGCAGTGGTTTCGGAGTTTGCCTGTTGAGTCACATTGCTGCTTTCAGGGTCGAACGTGGCAGCCATAAAGGCAAGGGCCTCATGGCTGCGCTCTATTAAGCTGTGGCCTATGGTTCAACTGACAGTTTCGTTTTCCGGACAAGCGTCACGGAGATCGCCACTGGTAAAAATAAGACTACTCAATTGTCACGTACGCCACGCGAGGTTATCTGCCATGCACATATTGCTGACCGGTGGTACTGGTTTGATAGGACGAGCGCTCTGCCGTTTCTGGTCTGCTCAGGGCCATGAACTGACGGTATGGAGCCGAAAACCCACCGATGTCGCCAACCTGTGCGGCGCGTCGGTGCGTGGCATTGCCAGCCTTGATGAATTGGGTGCGCAGCCGGTGGATGCAATCGTCAATCTGGCGGGCGCGCCTATTGCGGATCGCCCCTGGACCCGCAAGCGTCGCCTGCTGCTGTGGGAAAGCCGCATCGGGCTGACCGAACAACTGCTGACCTGGCTGGGTACCCGCTCGCAAAAGCCTGCGCTGATGATTTCCGGTTCTGCGGTCGGCTGGTACGGCGACAGCGGCGAGCGTGAAATCGATGAAACTTCACTGCCTGCCAAAGAAGATTTTGCCAGTCAGTTGTGCAACGCCTGGGAAGAAACCGCGCAACGTGCCGAGTCGCTGGGTGTACGTGTGGTGCTGATCCGTACCGGACTGGTGCTGTCGGACCGCGCCGGGTTCCTGCAGCGCTTGTTGCCGCCCTTCAAGTTCGGCATGGGCGGGCCTATCGGTAATGGCAGGCAATGGATGCCCTGGGTTCACATTGACGATCAAATTGCGGCGATTGATTTTCTGTTGAATATGAATGAAGCAAAGGGTCCTTATAATGTTTGTGCGCCATCACCGGTGCGCAATCGTCAGTTTGCCAAGGTATTGGCAGGCATTCTGCATAGACCGGCATTCATGCCCATGCCTGCGCTGGCCCTGAAAGTATTGCTGGGTGAGCTTTCGGTACTGCTGCTCGGTGGCCAGCGTGCCCGGCCGGAGCGTTTGCAGGAAGCCGGTTTCACATTTAAGTACACCGAACTCGACACTGCCCTGCAGGATTTGCTGGGTCGCCACTGAACGCTTTGAAATAGGATGTTGCATGACCGATCACGCTTTGTTGCTGGTCAATCTGGGTTCGCCTGCTTCTACTCAAGTGGCAGACGTGCGCAGCTATCTGAACCAGTTCCTGATGGATCCCTATGTGATCGACCTGCCGTGGCCCGTCCGCAGGCTGCTGGTCTCGCTGATTCTGATCAAGCGGCCAGAGCAGTCCGCGCATGCCTATGCGTCCATCTGGTGGGATGAAGGTTCGCCGCTGGTGGTGCTGAGCAAGCGCCTGCAGCAGGCGATGAAAAAAGAGTGGTCGCACGGGCCGGTCGAGCTGGCGATGCGCTATGGCGAGCCGTCTATCGAAACGATGCTGACGCGCCTTTCAGAGCAGGGCTTCAAGAAAGTCACCCTGGCGCCGCTCTATCCACAGTTTGCCGACAGTACCGTGACGACGGTGATCGAAGAGGCCAAGCGCGTGGTGCGCGCCAAATCGTTGAAGATGCAGTTCTCGGTTTTGCAGCCGTTCTACGATCAGCCCGAATACCTGAGTGCGCTGGTGGAAAGCGTGCGGCCGCATCTGGAACAACCTTACGACCACTTGTTGCTGAGTTTCCATGGTTTGCCCGAGCGGCATTTGCACAAACTCGACCCGACCGGCAAACACTGCCTCAAGGACGATTGCTGCATGACCGCGCCGGCCGAAGTGCTTGCCACCTGCTACCGCGCCCAGTGCATACAATCGGCGGCGGCGTTCGCCAAGCGCATGGGCATTCCTGACGGCAAATGGTCTGTGTCGTTTCAGTCACGTCTGGGGCGTGCCAAGTGGATCGAACCCTACACCGAGGCGCGTCTCGACGAACTGGCTGCACAGGGCGTGAAAAGGCTGCTGGTCATGTGCCCGGCATTCGTGGCTGACTGCATCGAGACCCTGGAAGAGATCGGCGACCGTGGTGCCGAGCAGTTCAAGGAAGCGGGGGGAGAGGAGCTGGTGCTGGTGCCGTGCCTGAACGACGACCCCAACTGGGCGAAAGAGCTGAACAGGCTTTGCGAGCGAGCGCCGTTGATGCTGTGATGCGCCGCACGCAATAGTCGCAGAACTATCGTTCCTCACGCTCCCGCGTGGGAATGCCTTGGGTGACGCTCTGCGCCACAGATCTGTGCAGCGCCACAGCTTCAAAATCGGACGCGAAGCGTCCATAACGGCATGCCGACACGGAGCGTCGCACGATAGTCAAACTATCGTGCCTCACGCTCCAGCCATTACAGCAACTGATCATCCGGCTTGTTGCGCTTCCAGGTGTCATGCCCCGGCAGGACCAGGTTGAGGATGATCGCGGTGATGGCGCACAGGGCGATGCCCTTCAGGCCAAAGTCGTTCGGGCCGTTGCCGGTGCCGATCAGTACGCCGCCGATTCCGAATACCAGCGTCACCGAGACGATGACCAGGTTACGGGCTTCGGCCAGGTCGATCTTGTGGCGGATCAGCGTGTTCATCCCCACCGCTGCAATCGAACCGAACAGCAGGCACAGAATCCCGCCCATTACCGGCACCGGAATACTCTGCAGCAACGCACCGAACTTGCCGATGAATGCCAGTGTTATGGCGAAGAACGACGCCCAGATCATGATCTGCGGGTTGTAGTTCTTGGTCAGCATCACTGCGCCGGTCACTTCTGCGTAAGTGGTGTTGGGCGGGCCGCCAAACAGGCCTGCGGCCGTCGTGGCGATGCCATCACCGAACAGCGTGCGATGCAGGCCCGGCTTTTTCAGGTAATCGCGCCCGGTCACACTGCCGACTGCGATCACGCCGCCGATGTGCTCGATGGCCGGGGCCAGAGCAACCGGGACGATGAACAGAATCGCCTGCCAGTTGAATTCCGGTGCGGTGAAGTGCGGCAGTGCCAGCCAGGCCGCGTCAGCAATCTTTTTCGTGTCGACCACGCCAAAGTAGAACGACAGCGCAAAGCCCACCAGCACACCTGAGATAATTGGCACCAGACGGAAAATCCCTTTGCCGAACACCGCCACGATCAATGTGGTCAGCAACGCTGGCATCGAAATCAGCATGGCGGTCTGATAAGGAATCAGCACTACGCCGTCGCCGGTCTTGCCCATCGCCATGTTGGCCGCAATCGGGGCCATGGCCAGACCGATGGAAATAATCACCGGCCCAATCACCACCGGAGGCAGCAGCCGGTCGATGAAACCGGTGCCCTTGATCTTCACCGCCAGACCGAGAAAGGTATAGACGAAGCCTGCCGCCATCACGCCACCCATGGTCGCGGCCAGACCGAACTGGCCCTTGGCGAGGATGATCGGGGTGATAAACGCAAAGCTCGAGGCCAGAAACACTGGCACCTGACGCCCGGTGACAATCTGGAACAGCAATGTGCCAAGACCTGCCGTGAACAGCGCCACGTTTGGATCGAGCCCGGTGATCAGCGGCATCAATACCAGTGCGCCAAAGGCCACGAACAGCATTTGCGCGCCGGAAAGAATCGTGCGCCACAGTGGATCGTTGAACTCCTGCTGCGTCATCGGGTTACGCGTCCTTCTGTTTGGTGCCGAAAATCTTGTCACCGGCATCGCCCAGGCCCGGAATGATGTAACCGTGTTCGTTCAGACGCTCGTCGATGGAGGCGGTGTAGATCATCACGTCCGGGTGTGCCTTCTCTACGGCCGCGATGCCTTCAGGTGCCGCGACCAGAACCATCGCGCGGATTTCCTTGCAGCCAGCCTTCTTCAGCAGGTCAATGGTGGCGACCATCGAGCTGCCGGTGGCCAGCATCGGGTCGATGATCATTGCCAGGCGCTCGTCGATTTCCGGGACCAGTTTTTCTAGGTAAGTGTGTGCCTGCAGGGTTTCTTCGTTGCGGGCCACGCCGACCGCGCTGACCTTGGCACCCGGAATCAGGCTGAGGACACCGTCGAGCATGCCGATACCGGCGCGCAGGATCGGCACGACAGTGATTTTCTTGCCCGCGATTTTCTCGACGGAAACCGTACCGGCCCAGCCCTGAATGTCGTAGTTTTCCAGGGTCAGGTCGGCGGTGGCTTCGTAGGTCAGCAGTGCGCCGACTTCCTGAGCCAGCTCACGAAAATTCTTGGTGCTGATGTCGGCGCGGCGCATAAGGCCGAGTTTGTGGCGGATCAGTGGGTGACGGATCTCACGAATAGGCATGGGGAAAGGCTCCAGCGGGGCAAAAATCGGTCTAGGTTAATCTATTCAGCTGTTACTGTCTTAGGCTCTGTACGTAAAGTGGCTGCGCTCGGTGATGCTGCGTTAAAAACAGGCTCGGAATGCTCATTTACAACACGTAGAGTCGAGCGCGACCCCGGCCGTTCCTCGCCTGTTTTTGCCTTGCCTGACCTTCGCTCGCCGACTTTTCGTACAAAAACCTAAAGCGCGTGCAGTATCGTCTTTACGCTTCGACGTTCGGAGCTTTTAGAAGACACTCGCAACGTTAGTCCAGAATCACTTGCTCTGGCTTGAACGGATGCGTACCTTTGCCCGCTTTTCTCAAACTGCCTTACCTGGAGAGCGTCATGTCCGCTGATCTCGAGCATATCCGTCAAATCATGCGCGAAGCCGACTGCCTGTACACCGAGGCCGAAGTGGATGCTGCCATTGCCCGCGTCGGCGCGCAGATCAATGCCGAACTGGCCGAACGCAACCCGGTGGTGTTCTGCGTGATGAATGGCGGCCTGATTTTCTCTGGCAAGCTGCTGACTCATCTGAATTTCCCGCTGGAAGCGTCCTACCTGCACGCAACACGCTATCGCAACGAAACCACTGGCGGCGATCTGTTCTGGAAAGCCAAACCCGAAGTCTCGTTCATCGACCGTGACGTGCTGATCATCGACGACATCCTCGATGAAGGTCACACCCTGGGCGCCATCATCGACTTCTGCAAACACGCCGGTGCCCGCGCTGTGCACACTGCCGTGCTGATCGATAAAGACCACGACCGCAAGGCCCGCCCGGACCTGAAAGCCGACTACGTAGGCCTGCCATGCATCGACCGTTACATCTTCGGTTTCGGTATGGACTACAAAGGCTACTGGCGTAATGCTGCCGGCATCTATGCCGTCAAAGGGATGTAAGGCATTCTGACGACCGCTTCTGCGAACAGGGGCGGTCGTCGATTCGCAATTATATGGAAACCCTCAATGAAGCTACTGATTCCCGGCGCTGTGGCGTTGGTGCTGTTGTCTGGTCTGACAGTTGCTGCACCTGTTGCGCCGGTATCGGCCAGCCCGATGCACGAGCAATATCTGCCGCCTGATGACCTGAGCCTGCGTGAGGGGGCGCCCGAGCAGCAACAGTTGATGCGTGTCACCGAGTACACCATCGTTGCCGGTAACCAGCGGCAATCCAGCCAGCAGCCGATTCCGGTCACTTCCCCGCTGTCGTTGCGCCTCAAAGGCAAGTCGCTGAACAAGGGCGCGTCCATTTCACAGGTGCTTGTGCACTTTGATGGTGGCGACAGTAAAAGCCTGAAAAAGCCGACCTACGACGAGCCAACCAGCACCCTGACGCTTTATTACCCACTGGCGCAGTACCGCGTGCTGGTCGACTTGCTGCGCAACGAGAAGGTTTATTGCCAGTTCCTCAGTTATGCCAACGGGCATATCTGGGCCGATTTGCATACCACCTCTGCACGTGCGCGTTGAGCGCCGTGCTTGCCGAGGGGTAAACTGCCCGCCCGTGAAAGTGTCTGCGACCTGCTGGAGCCTGTAATGCGTAAAGATAAGAAGCAGTTGATTGGCGACGAGATCGGCGATGAGCAGATCAAACTGTTCCTCGACTTCGAGCCGTATGATGCTACCTCGCCGTCGCTGCACAAACTGATCAAGGCCTACCGTGGGCTGCGCATCAACGATTTTGAACGCTTTCTGGTGTTCTTCAGGGAAGCGGGCCACGACTTCGATGGCAAGGACGAGCACGGTAACGATTTCATCGCTCTGATCAAGGATCAGCGTAACGCTGATGAGTACATCGAACTGATCGAGAAAGCCCGTACGTAATTATCTTGCCGATGCACCGCATTGCCAGAGCTGGACGCAGAGCGTCCGGAACTGCATTCCCACGCGGAGCGTGAGGAACGAGAGGCGCGCGGGAGAACACTATCGTGCCACTGCACCGCATTGCCAGGGCTGGACGCAGAGCGTCCGGAACTGCATTCCCACGCGGAGCGTGAGGAACGAGAGGCGCGCGGGAGAATACTATCGTGCCACTGCACCGCATTGCCAGGGCTGGACGCAGAGCGTCCGGAACTGCATTCCCACGCGGAGCGTGAGGAACGAGAGGCGCGCGGGAGAATACTATCGTGCCACTGCACCGCATTGCCAGGGCTGGACGCAGAGCGTCCGGAACTGCATTCCCACGCGGAGCGTGAGGAACGAGAGGCGTGCGGGAGAACACCTCTCGTGCCAATGCTTCTTGTTACCAGGGCTAGGCGCAGAGCGTGAAGGCGAAAGCTGCCGTTATTTACGCGCCTGATACGCCTTGCCGTAATGCCGCTCCAGCCTGGACTGCAACAGCTCCAGGCCGATCGACATGATCCAGTACAGCACCGCTGCGGTGGTCAGCATTTCGATGTATCGATAGCTGGAGCGGCCATACGATTGAGCCAGAAACATCACCTCCCAGACGCCCATCACTGAAATCAGTGACGAGTCCTTGAGCATGGAGATGAACTGGTTGGTGGTTGGCGGAATGATCGTGCGCATGGCCTGGGGCAGGGTGACGCGCCAGAATATCTGCGCAGGGCGCAACGCCAGGGCCAGTGCGGCTTCTCGCTGTCCGGCTGCGACGCCGATGATTCCCGCGCGAAAAATCTCGCTCAGGTAAGCCCCGTAGTTGAGCGACAGCGCAATAACCCCCGCCGCGATTGCGCCGGGCACGATGCCCAGTTGCGGCAGCCCGAGATAAATCAGCAGAATCTGGATCAGCAGCGGCGTGCCGCGAAAGAACGAGGCGTAAAAGCTGGCGATGCCGAACGCCACTGCACTGCTGGACAGCCTCGCCAGTGCGGTGACAAAACCCAGCAGCACTGAAACCACAATCGAACACAGCGAAACAAACAGCGTCAGTGCAGCGCCCTGAAGAAAGCCGTTGGGAGCCAGGTGCAGGCCGATCAGGTTGGGCAGTTTGTCGAGGATGATCGCAAGCTTCAGATCGAAACTCAGAAAGAAGCCGGCGAACAGCGCGAACATGACCAGCCAGGTCAGGTACAGCCGCGTACGGAAACCGAAAACTCGCTTGAGCAGGCCTTGATCAGCCTGCTCGGGTGGGCGCTGGGGCTGGAAAGAAGTCATTTGCTGATATCAGCACCGATCCACTTTTGCGAC
This sequence comes from Pseudomonas sp. ICMP 3272, assembly GCF_001466905.1. Classification (NCBI taxonomy): domain Bacteria; kingdom Pseudomonadati; phylum Pseudomonadota; class Gammaproteobacteria; order Pseudomonadales; family Pseudomonadaceae; genus Pseudomonas; species Pseudomonas sp. ICMP 3272. The sequence continues at coordinate 11,098 of NZ_LKEK01000040.1, read as the reverse complement.
AGCTTGCTCAGCGTGCCGTCTTTCTTGAGTTCGGCGAACACTTCGCGAACCTTGGCGTCCCATTCCGGGTCGTCCTTTTCGATGGCCACGGAGTTGGGTTCTTCGTACAGCGTTTCGCCCGCCAGCTTGAAGCGCTTGTCCTGGTCCAGACGCGGTTTTGCCGTCACCAGATTGGTCAGTATGGCGTCCAGCCGCTTGCCAGCGCCCAGCCCCAGGTCTTGAAACGCCACATTGTCGTTGTCGTACGGGGCAATCTGCACATCGTCGAACGGGTACTGCAGTGGCTTGTCTTCCGCACCATCGATGACCAGATTCTTGTTCAGGTAGCTTTCGTAGCTCGAGGCGCTGGTCAGGCCGACTTTCTTGCCGCTCAGGTCCTTGGCCGAATGAATGCGATCATCCGAGGCGTTGACCACAATCACCGCAGGCGATGCGTAATACTCGACCGGGAAGTTGAAGACTTCAGCGCGTGCCTTGCTCGGGGTCATCGAGCACACGCAGATGTCGTAACGGCCGCTCCAGTGGCCTGCGGCGATGACATCCCAGGAGGGCGTTTCGAGGCGCAACTTGACGCCCAGCTTTTGCGCCACGGCCTCGGCGACATCCACGTCGAAACCGTCGAGTTCGTTCTTGTCATTCAGGAAAGAGAAGGGCGGGTAACTTTCCATCAGGACGTTGACCAGCTCTTTGTTTTTCTGCACGCGATCCAGCGTGGCACCGGCCAGGGCTTGAGTGGAGGCAGCCAGAGTGACCAGGCCAATGCCCAGCAGAGCGCGATAGTTCACAGAAATCCCCTGAAAAAAGTGTTTGTAGTTTGATTAAAGGGCCGTATTAAATACGTTATACAAGACTGACTCATAATGAGTTTTTTTCATATACATATAAGCAGATCACATATGACGCAAGGCACAACTGTAATTCTTGATGGCGGCATGGGCCGTGAACTGCAGCGCCGCGGTGCCCCGTTTCGCCAGCCTGAATGGTCGGCTCTGGCATTGAGCGAGGCACCTGAGGCCGTCAGTGCGGTACACGCCGCGTACATCGAAAGCGGCGCTCAGGTCATCACCAGTAACAGCTATGCCGTCGTGCCATTTCATATTGGCGAAGAGCGCTTTGCCCGCGAAGGTCAGGCATTGGCAGCGCTGGCCGGGCGACTGGCGCGTGAGTCGGCCGACGCTTCTGGCGGTCGTGCAAAGGTGGCAGGTTCCATTCCGCCGCTGTTCGGCTCCTATCGCCCTGACCTGTACAAGCCGGAACTGGCCGCCGATGTTCTGAAACCACTGGTTGCCGGTTTGTCGCCGTACGTCGATCTGTGGCTGGCCGAGACGCAAAGCTGCATTCTTGAAGCGCAAACCATCCGCGCCGGGTTGCCCAATGACGGCAAACCGTTCTGGTTGTCGTTTACTCTTCAGGATGAAGACACCGATGAGGTGCCGCGTTTGCGTTCAGGCGAGCCCGTTGCCGATGCGGCAAAGGCTGCTGCCGGGATGGGCGTTGCGACGCTGCTGTTCAACTGCAGCCAGCCAGAGGTGATTGGTGGTGCAATCGATGCGGCGCGTGAGGTGTTCAAAGCCCTGAACGTCGACATTGCCATTGGTGCCTACGCCAACGCTTTCCCGCCGCAACCCAAGGACGCCAAGGCCAACGACGGTCTGGATGAGCTGCGAGAAGACCTTGACCCGCAGGGTTATCAGCAGTGGGCGGCAGACTGGGTAACGCGCGGTGCCACGCACATCGGCGGCTGCTGCGGGATTGGTCCGGAGCACATCGCTGTATTGTCCAAAAGCCTCTGACTGACGTTCGCAANCCGTGACTCGGCAGAGTCACGGGGCTTTTTGTTTATACAGCGTGTCAGATGCACAGGGCTTTCATGGCAACGCAATCAGCTCAGGCGAAACTCTGCTCCTGACTGCTTTTCTCGACCAACTCCAGCGCCTCGTCATTCTGGGCGCGGACGCGGTTATACAACTGCGCATCGGTTTCGAGGATCTTTTCCCGAGCCGGGAAAATCTCGTCGAGTTTGGCAGCCCACTCGGTGCGGGTTTTCTCCGGGAAGCAGCGCTCCAGCAGTTCCAGCATGATCGACACGGTGACAGAAGCCCCCGGCGAAGCACCCAGCAGGGCGGCCAGTGAGCCGTCCTTTGCGGACACCAGCTCGGTACCAAATTGCAGCACGCCGCCTTTTTTCGCGTCTTTCTTGATGATCTGCACGCGCTGACCGGCGATTTCGAGACGCCAGTCTTCGGCTTTCGCTTCCGGATAGAAGCGGCGCAGCGACTCCAGGCGTTGCTCCATCGATTGCATCACTTCGCTGACCAGGTACTTGGTCAGGTCCATGTTGTCGCGGGCCACTGCCAGCATCGGTTTGATGTTGGCGACGCGTACCGATAGCGGCAGGTCGAGAAACGAACCGTGCTTGAGGAACTTGGTGGTGAAGCCGGCATACGGTCCGAACAGCAGGGACTTCTTGCCGTCGACCACGCGGGTGTCCAGGTGCGGCACCGACATGGGCGGCGAACCCACGGCTGCCTGGCTGTAAACCTTGGCCTGATGGTGTTTGACCACTTCCGGGTTGTCGCAACGCAGCCATTGGCCGCTGACCGGGAAGCCACCAAAACCCTTGCTCTCTTCGATGCCCGACAGTTGCAGCAGCGGCAACGCTGCGCCACCTGCACCGAGGAATACGAATTTGGCATCTATCTCGCGTGTGCCGCCGCCATTCACGTCCTTGACGCTCACGGTCCAGCCTGCGCCGTTGCGGGTCAGGTTGGTGACCCGGCTGCGGTACTTGATCTGCGTGCCCGGAGCGCTGGACAGATGGCTGAGCAGTTGATTGGTCAGTGCGCCAAAGTTGACGTCAGTGCCGTTCATCATGCGTGTTGCGGCAATTCTTTCATCAGCCGGCCGCCCAGGCATCATCAGCGGCATCCACTCGGCCAGCTTTGCCTTGTCTTCGGTGTATTCCATCGACGAGAAGGCGTGATGCTTGCTCATGGCTTCAAAACGGGTCTTGAGGAACGAGATGCCGTTTTCGCCTTGCACAAAGCTCAGGTGTGGGACCGGATTGATGAATGAACGGGCTGAACCGAAGGTGCCCTTGCGCGCCAGGTAAGCCCAGAACTGTTTCGAGACTTCGAACTGGGTGTTGATGTGCACCGCTTTCTTGATGTCGATAGAGCCATCAGCCGCAGGTGGCGTGTAGTTCAGCTCGCACAGACCAGCGTGGCCGGTGCCGGCGTTGTTCCATGGGTTGGAACTTTCCGCAGCACCGGAGTCCATCAGCTCAACGACTTCCAGCTTGAGGCCGGGGTCGAGCTCCTTGAGCAATACCGCCAGAGTGGCACTCATGATGCCCGCTCCGACCAGTACTACGTCGACTGCTTCGTTATGCGCCATTAACGCGTCTCCAAAATCTGCAGCACCAAATTGACGGCATACGATCCTGAGGCTGGTTGCCAGGTGTTCGGGGTCTGGATCAAAAGGGTGCCCTCGCTTTCCTGGCCAGGATCGCCTGACCGATTCTTCGCAATTTTCCGCATCTAAAGCGCAGGTCCCGGTCAGGCCCGATCATGGTTCATCAATGTTTCATGAACGCATTTCCAGGCCCGCAAGGCCATTCGACCATCGTCAGGGAACCCATCGCCCGATGGGCTCCTGTCGATGGCGTCAGGCTCCGGTGATGGAGGCGCAGTCGCGGTCAGTCCTGTTCAAGAGAGCCGGTTCAGAGGCTGATGGTGCATTTACAAACGCGTACCTATTCATTTGCTCGCCACACTCTTGTGAAGTAGTGAAACCCGTTTTTCACGTCCTTTTGGGAACGTGAACCAAACCTCAAAATGGCTGCGATGACAGCGCTGGCAGGTCAGGGGCACCAAGAGTGAGGCGCTGGCGGGCGAGAAAGGTTCGATACGATTCGAGCATTCTTCACCTTTCATCGAGCACACTCGTGCGCACATGACCTGTGTGGGCGGCTCTCTGTGGGCAGTACGAAGGCGCTAATACGGTGATTAGCAATGCTGCGAGGCCCGATCAGGAGACGTCCTTATAATCGGGGGGAGATTATAGCGATGAAATGGCAGGAATTGATCGCTTTAAATGACTTTTATTCTCTATCGGGTCAGGCGGTGAGCAACTGGCCGCGCGTTGAACGTGCGCTGTGCTGTGTCACCCGGGCGCTGGCGGGCAGTGGCTGGTTCAGCCAGGCAAGTCGTTGCTCGGTCACTTCCACCCATTCGACGCCAGACGGGCGTTGCGCACAATGCTTGAACGCGCAGCAGATGCCTGCCTGATCAATGCGTGCGTAATGACGATGCTGGTGGCGTGCGGTGAACAGAGACCGGAACAGATTCATGGCGCAGCTCCTGTGACGTGGATGAGCGTCTGTGCGATGAGGGCGAGTCTGCCAACTGCATGTGACGCCCTGATTACATTGCGCTGCACGAATCATTGCCTAAGCTGCTGCCTGAACCCCGAGACGTGCCGAATGTCCGAGGCTTAACGGTCAGCGCCCTCTGGTTAGCGGCTGTTGCTGGCCGCTATACTGCGGCACATTCAGTGTCTGGCCCATGGAGAAATGAGCATGCTGCGTCGCATTTTGTTCGGTTTGCTTGCTGTAAGCAGTTTGACCCTGGTGGGCTGTGCCCACAGTCCGCAACAACTCAGCCCCACTCCCAAGCTCAACGCGCAGCTTGCGGCCGTAGGGCGTGGTCAGCCTGTGGTGGTGCGCGTAGTCGACGGCCGTCCTGGGCCGACGCTGGGCACGCGTGGCGGCATGTACCCGGAAACCAGCGCCATCAGCGTGAACGGGGCGGATATCGTTCCCAAGCTCCAGGCTCAGGCCGAGGCGGCAGTACGCCTGTTGGGCTTTACGCCGACTCAGGGTGGCAACGCTCCGCAGTTGACCGTGACCCTGGCAGACTTGAAGTACCAGTCGCCCAAAGAAGGTCTGTACGTGACTGAAGCCACCATCAGCTCGACGTTCCGCGCTGACGTACGCAATAACGGTCGCAGCTACAGTGGCCGTTACGCCGCATCGCTGGATCAGCGTTTCGGCATGGCCCCGAACCAGGAAACCAACACCAAGCTGGTGAGTGATGTGTTGAGCGATGCACTGACCCGCGTCTTCCAGGACCCGACCATCGGTTCGACCCTGGCGCAGTAATCCACGCAGCGAAAAAAAGCCCGGCCCTTGTTGAGGGGCCCGGGCTTTTTGCTTTATTCGGTATAGGCCGTGAGGTCGTTGTCAGGCTCAGGCTGCCTGCTGATAAAAATCCAGAAAACTGAAACCGGTGTCCTGATCCATATCCGGCAGGTCATGATGAACGTGCCCGCCCAGTGCGCAATAGACCAGCCAATGGCGGTCCTGAACGTTGAAGGCCAGACCGTCGATCAACTCCTGCTGTTCATCGCTCTGGGCGATGAGGTAAAGGCGATCCTGATTTTTTGCGTGCAGCATGACAAGCTCCAAAAAGAGGGAAGTCCGTTTCTCGAGGAGCCACACAATGAGGGTGTCACGTTACGCTTGGGTGACAGTGGCAGCGAATTGTCATGCAGGATGTTTCTGGAACACCGTCAGGATCAGAACAAGCCCTGTGGGAGCGAGCCGGGCGACGCTTCGCTTGCTTGCGAAGACGGTGTTTCAGTCAATGCATTTTGGGTGACGCTCTGCGTCACGGCGCGCTGACGCGCTCAAGACCGGGCGCAGAGCGTTCAGAACGGCGTACCCACGTGGAGCATGGGCACGATAGGCGTTCGCAGTTCTTAAAGCGCCAGCCCGGCCTTGACCCGATACTGATTGCGCACCGGTGTCGCGTACTGCTGAATCAGGTAAGGGCGATGCTCGGTCGGCACGCCTGCCAGGCGACCTTCCCATTCATCTTTGGCGCGTTCGAGTTCGTCGGCCGCAAACACTGCGGACGCTGGCGGTACGTCGAGGCTCGGGTCGGCGTCGCTCCATTGCGCGTACGCCAGGTAATGCACCGGGAACAGACGATAGCCGCCTAGAATCTGCCGGTCCATTTCGATAGCCAGTTGCTTGGTGTCCTCGAAGTGCTCGGTGATCGGCGGCGCGAAGTTCACATGCACGCGACCTTTATAGCCAGTGATGCCCAATGCAATGCTCACGTCGTCTTCGCCCGGCGTCTTGGTGTATGAGCCGGTAGTTGCACGAATGTACAGCTCGCGGGCCTTGGCGCTGTCGCACGGATCGTACTCATAGCTGATCGAAACCGGGATCAGGTTCAGAGAGCGAATCACGTCGCCAAACGGCTCGTCCTTGCGGCTCATGTGGAACATTTTGAGGATTGCCGACTCGGTGCGGTCGTCACCATCCTTCGCGCGGCCTTCGGCCTGGGCGATCCAGATGGACTGGCAATCCTTGGTAATCGAGTGGTTGATATACGCCGACAGCAATTGGTAAGCCGCCATTTTCTCGCGCCGCCCGATAATCGAGCGGTGCACTATGAAGCTCTTGTTCAGGCGCATCAGGTCGCTGACAAACGGCTTTTGCAGCAGGTTGTCGCCAATGGCAATGCGCGGAGTTGGCAGGCCTGCGTGGTACACGGCATAGTTGACGAACGCCGGGTCCATGACGATATCGCGGTGGTTGGCCAGAAACAGATAGGCACAACCGGACTTGAGCTGCTCGACGCCGGTGTAGGTGACTCCGTCCGTGGCGCGCTCAATGGTGTGGTCGACGTAATATTCGACTTTGTCCTGCAGCGTGGCGACCGAGTCGATACCGGCAAACTCGCGACGCAGCTTGCGCGCCAGTGTCGGCTGCAGCAGCCAGCCGAATGCGCCCGCCAGGCGGGGAAAACGGAATCGGGTCAGAATTGCGAGAAAGGCTTTGTCGCTCAGCAGGCGTGCCAAGACGGCGGGGACTTCTGCATCGTTGTACGGTCGGATGGCATCAAATTCGCCCATCATGCTCTCTTGTTGGAATCGGATAGGGTAAAAAGAAGACGTACTTGTTAAAACAGCCTTCTGAAGAATGGGGCAATTATACGCATAACTGATCCCGGAGACCTTGATGCAGGAATTACAGAGTTACGACTGCCCTTATTGCGGCGAGCCTGTCGAGGCCGTACTGGACCTGTCCGGTGGCGATCAACAGTACATTGAAGACTGTCCGGTCTGTTGCCGCCCGATCATTTTCGACCTGCAGACCGACGGCGAAGACTGGAACCTGGATGTTCGCAGCGAGAACGAGTGATGCAAAAGATCTACGAGCCCGAGAACCTCATGGAGGCCGAGTTGCTGCTGGCAATGCTCGCCAGCGAAGGCATCAAGGCGCATCTCGCCGGTCGCGACCTGCTCGGTGCGATGGGCGAGCTGCCGGGGCTGGGGCTTCTGGCGCTCAAGGTCGACGATGCACAGGTCGAACGGGCACGCGAGCTGATCACTGCGTACAATAGCGCTTCGCCCTTGTCTGGCGATGAGCCGGACGACTTCCCCGATGTACTGGTGTGCTGAGCACCTTCAATAGAGTCTGATTAGCCCCCATGTGTGGACGCTTCGCCCTGTTTCGCTGGACCCCTGCCTTTGCCGCCTTGCCCGGTTTTCCCGCCGATCAGCAGGCGCAATGGAATATTTCGCCAGCCGACTGGGTGTTGATCATGCGTGCCGCCGAAAACGAGGGCGGTATCGAACTGGTGCGTGCGCGCTGGGGTTTGACCCCGGCCTGGCTCACCGATCTGTCGAAAACTCCCGCCCATGCCCGCGCCGAAACCGTGGCCGAGCAGCCGATGTTTCGCGATGCCTTCACCCATCGCCGCTGTCTGCTCCCCGCCAACGGCTTTTACGAATGGCGCGGCACGGTGCGCAAGCGTCCGTTCTGGCTGACGCCGGGGGAGGGCGCCGCGCTGTTTTTCGCCGCCATCTGGGAAGCCTATCCGGTGCAGGGGCATACGTACCTGAGCGTCGCGGTGGTCACCCAGGCGGCCGCGACCCAGCGTCGGCCATTGATTCTGGATGCCAAGGGCCAGAAAGACTGGCTGGCCGCCGACACGCCGCTGCCGACCCTGCAAGCCTTGCTGGCAGCCCCACAGACCGCATTGCGAGAGCGACCACTGGCCAATCTGGTCAACGATCCAAAGCTCAATGCACCTGAGTGTCTGACGCCATTGAGTTAGGCGGGCAGGGATAAGACCGATGAATCAGACAAATCCGATATCCGCCTTGAAGCGCATCTGATACAAACTGGACATACCTGCGGGAACCATCCACCTCTGTCAAAGACCAAGATGCCAGTTGGCCGGTATCTGGCGCAGAGGTCTGCCCCCGCAATGGCCGTTTCACAAACAAGGAGATTCACCATGCGTCAGTCATTTGCCCTCTGTGCCTTGAGCGCTGCGTTGCTGCTCGGCGGGTGTCAGGCAGTCAATACCACCAGTGGTGATTCGGTTGGTGTGGAGCGCAAGCAGTACATGTTCAGCATGCTCTCCACCGATGAAGTCAACAAAATGTACGCCCAGTCCTATCAGCAGACCGTCGGCGAAGCGACCAGCAAAGGTGTGCTGGATACCACCAGCGCGAATGCCAAACGTGTTCACGCAATCGCTGATCGGCTGATCGCCCAGGCGCCGAAACTGCGTCCTGATTCGGCTCAATGGCAGTGGGAAGTAAATCTGATCAAAAGTGACGAACTGAACGCCAACTGTGGTCCGGGCGGCAAGATCTTCGTTTACACCGGTCTGATCGACACCCTCAAACTGAGCGACGATGAAATCGCTGCGGTCATGGGCCACGAGATCGCCCATGCCTTGCGCGAGCACGGGCGTGAGGCGATGTCCAAGGCTTATGGTGTGGCGATGGCCAAGCAGGGGGCGGGTGCCTTTCTGGGGCTTGGGCAGGACAGCCTGGCGCTGGCCGACACTGTGGTCAACTACAGCCTGACGCTGCCCAACAGCCGCAGTAATGAAAACGAAGCCGACCTGATTGGCCTGGAGCTGGCCGCCCGTGCGGGTTATAACCCGAATGCGGCGATTACCCTGTGGCAGAAAATGACTCAGAACTCCGAGGGTTCGCAGCCAGAGTTCATGAGCACTCACCCGGCATCGCAGAGTCGCATTGCTTCGTTGCAGGCCGCGATTCCCAAAGTGATGCCACTTTATCAGGCAGCCCCAAAATCCTGATCGGCTGAAACACCCGTAGCGTTGCGTGTCTCGCAACGCTACGGGAATGCATCACACCCAGCCGCTGACCTGCATTGCCTTGTACACCGCCACCAATGCCAGCACGAAAAACGCACAGGCAGCCAGGCGGCGAATCAGGGTCAGAGGCAATTTCTCGGCGGCGAAATTGCCCGCCAGCACCACCGGCACGTTGGCCAGCAGCATGCCCACCGTGGTGCCCAGAATGACCAGCCACAGATAGGAATACTGCGCCGCCAGCATCACCGTGGCGATCTGCGTCTTGTCACCGATTTCAGCGATGAAGAACGTAATCAGCGTGGTCATGAACGGGCCGAACTTGCGCGCCGTGCTGGCTTCGTCATCGTCCATCTTGTCCGGCACCAGGGTCCACAGCGCGGTGGCCGTGAAACTGGCGGCGAGAATCCAGTGCAGCACTGCGTCTGACAGGAAGCTGCTGAACCATGCACCTACAGCGCCTGCTGCCGCATGGTTGGCCAGTGTTGCGGCGACAATGCCCGCAATGATCGGCCAGGGTTTGCGAAAGCGTGCGGCGAGAATGAGTGCGAGCAATTGCGTCTTGTCACCGATTTCGGCGAGCGCAACCACAGCGGTGGGGATTAAGAATGATTCCAGCATCAGGTTTCCTAAGGGGCGGGTCGACACGGCTATGACACGTACGACCTCCCCGCCCCGGGTAAGGTGTTCGTGTCATAGGTCTTGTCAAACCACCGATCCGTCTGAGCGGATTCCGGGTCGCACGTACCATGGTCTGAGGACCAAGTATGTTGATACGTGCCGGACGAGCATGGCGCTCGTGGGAGACTACTCCCCTAGGACGGAGCGGATTCTGCCTCCGCAAAAACGTTTCGGCAAGTGCTTATTTCAGGAGCGTTTGGCGCTGTAGATTTTAAAACCGCTGCCCTGAGCCCTGACTTCGCACTGCCCGACGTGCTCTTCGATCAGTGGCTGATAACGCAGAAAATTATTTGCAACAAGGCGCAGTTCGCCACCTGATTTAAGATGTTGGCGGGCTTTTCTCAGCAGGTTTTCTGTTGCCATGTAGTCGGTATGAACCCCCACATGAAACGGCGGGTTGCTGAGAATCGTGTTCAACCCCATAGGTGCTGCGTCGATTCCGTCACCGGTCAGCACCTGGGCTTGCAGGCCGTTGGCGGCCAGGGTCAGGCGCGAACTTGCGGTTGCGAACGCATCCACGTCCAGCATGATGACGTCGTTGTGCGGGTAGCGACGCTTGACCGCTGCACCGAGTACGCCGGCACCACAGCCGAAGTCGAGCAGGTTGCCGCTCGGCAGCTTGTCGATGTTTTCCAGCAAAAGCGCCGAACCACGATCAAGTCGGCCATGGCTGAAAACGCCGGGCAGGCTGACGACTGTGAGCGGGCCGTCCTGCAGGTCGATCTGGTAGGGCCTGGCGAGGCTTTCCAGCGTAACGGCTTGTGGTGCGTTCTCGACAGTGACCTGCCAGAGCTGGCAGTGGCGGGCACTGTCGAGCTTGCGCGCGCGGCCGAAGGGGCTCAGTTGCTTTGCAGCCGCTTCGATACCGCCACGTTTCTCGCCGACCAGAAACAACTCGCGCCCGGCCAGGCGTGAGGCCAGGGCGTTGAGCAGGTAGTCTGTCAGATCGCGGGCTTTGGGCAGGAACAGCACGGCGGCTTCGAAGGCGGCCTCTGGCGCTTCAACGCCGAAATCCACACGGCCTTCAAACCGCGCATCCAGCGCGGCCTGGTCACCTGCATGCCAGCACCATCCACGCGCGTCCGGCAGTTTTCCGAGCAGGTCATCGGCGGGCAGCCCGACCAGCAACAGCGAGCCCTGAAACAGCTCGGCCTGACGGAGTAACACTTCACTGCGCGGGTCCATGGAATGGCTCCTGAAAAAGCGCGCAGTCTAACAGGATATGGGGCAGGAGGACGCGGAGCGTCCAGAACGGCATGCGACGCGGA